>CALVUV010000074.1 GCA_944363685.1 uncultured Bacilli bacterium | reverse complement strand
ATTAGTAAAATATACTATTTATCCTTGTAAAATAAGGGAAAGGGGTATTGGAAAGTATATAACCTTTCACAATACCTATTTTAAGGGAGAGTGAATTTATGAAATTTTTAATTACAGGAGGAGCAGGATTTATTGGAAGTAACTATTTACATTATGTTACTGATAAATATAAAGATGATTACTTTGTATGTTTAGATGCTCTTACTTATGCAGGTAATTATAATAATATTAAAGATTTAGAAGGAAAAGAAAATTATAAATTTGTAAAAGGAGATATTACTGATAGAAGTTTTATAGATAAGTTATTTAGTGATGAAAAGTTTGATGTTGTAATTAATTTTGCAGCAGAGTCTCACGTTGATAATTCTATTAAGAATCCTGAGATATTTTTAACTACTAATATTATTGGTACTGAAGTATTAATGGATGCATCACTTAAATATAATGTTAAAAGATATCATCAAATATCTACTGATGAAGTATATGGAGACTTACCTTTAGATAGACCAGATTTATTGTTTACGGAAGAGACTCCACTTCATACATCTAGTCCATATTCAACTAGTAAAGCAAGTGCTGATTTACTTGTTATGGCTTATTATCGTACTTATGGATTACCTGTTACTATTAGTAGATGTTCTAATAATTATGGACCATATCAGTTTCCAGAAAAGTTAATACCTCTTACTATTATGAAAGCTTTAAATAATGAGAAAATTCCTGTTTATGGAACAGGTGAAAATGTAAGAGATTGGATTCATGTTAAAGATCATAATATTGGAGTTGATTTAATAGTTAGAGAAGGTAAGGTAGGAGAAGTATATAATTTAGGAGGACACTCTGAAAGACATAATATAGATATAGTTAAGACAATATTAAAACAAATGGGTAAGAGTGAGGACTTAATTACTTTTGTAGAAGATAGAAAAGGTCATGATTTAAGATATGCGATTGATTCAAGTAAAGTGGAAAAAGAATTAGGTTGGAATCGTACTTATACATTTGAAGATGGTATTAAAGAAACAATTGATTGGTATTTAAATAATGAAGAGTGGATAAATAATATAAAAGATGGTTCTTATAAAGAAGCATATAAAGATTAACTTGGCAAAATATGTCAAGTTTTTTAAAATATTATTGTTGAAAATTATTAGATATTTAGTTATTATAATGATATATCATTGGCAGAATTATGCAGTTGGAGGAGTAAAATGAAAACAGTTGGTTTTGTAATTCCTGTTAAGGAAAATGAGAAAAGAAGAGTTTTATTACCTAAAGATATAGAAAAAATAAAAGAAAAAGATTGTTTATATTTTGAAAAAGGCTATGGAAAAATATTAGGAATTTCTGATAGTGAATTTGAAAAAGTTGGGTGTAATGTTGTTTCTTTTGATGAGGTATTAAAGCAAGATATAATTTGTGATCCTAAAATTGGAGATGCTAATTATTTAGATAAATTAAAAGAAAAACAGGTTATTTTTGGATGGGTTCATGCTGTTAAAAATAGAGATTTAACAGATTTATTGCTAGATAAAAAAATAACTGCTATTGCTTTTGAAGATATGTTTTATAAAAATAGACATGTTTTCTATAAGAATAATATTTTAGCGGGAGAAGTAGCTTGTTATAATGCAATTAATTATTTAGGAAGACTTCCTGATAATTTAAATGCTGCTATTATTGGAAATGGTAATACTGCACATGGAGCGTATAAAGCTTTATCAAAATTAGGAGTTAATGTAGATATATATACAAGAGATTTAGAGGAATTATTAAGGGAAAATTTATATAAATATGATTTAATTGTTAATTGTGTTTTATGGGATGTAAAAAGAAGGGACCATATAATATATCAAGAAGATCTTAAAAAAATGAAAAAAGGTAGTATGATTATTGATGTTAGTTGTGATTTAAAAGGTGCGATAGAGACTAGTCATCCGACAACTATAGATAATCCTATATATTTAGTAGATGATATTATTCATTATGTAGTAGATCATACACCAAGTATTTTTTATCAGACTTTTAGTTTAGAGTGTTCTAAAATTATTATAAATTATATAAATGATTTAATTGAAGAACAAGAAAACGAAGTATTACATAAGGCAACTATTATAGAAAATGGAAAAATATTGGATCAAAAAATAAATGATTATCAAGAAAGAGGTTAATGTATGAATATTTATGAGAGTAAATTTAGAAATTATATACCTAGCAAAAAGTTTACAAAGCACTATTATTATCAAGTTATGGGAAAGAAGTTAAATTTGCGTAATCCTCAGACTTTTAATGAAAAACTAAATTGGTTAAAACTTTATTATCATAATCCATTGATGTCAAAAATAGTTGATAAATATGCTGTTAGAAGTTATATTAAAGAAAAAATTGGAAAACAATATTTAATTCCATTAATAGGTGTATATGATAAGGTTGAAGAAATAGATTTTGATAAATTACCTAATAAATTTGTAATAAAATGCAATCATGATAGTGGTAGTTATATTATTTGTGAAGATAAGAGTAAGCTAGATATAAATAAAGTTAAAGAAAAAATAAACTATCATATGTCTAAAAATTATTATTATCAATGGAGGGAATGGCCATATAAGAGAGTAAAACCTAAAATACTTATTGAAAAATATATGTATGATAAAACTACTAATAGCTTTGATGATTATAAGTTTATGTGTTTTGATGGTAAAGTTGATTCTGTTATGGTTTGTACTAATAGAAAAAGTGGACATACTAAGTTTAGATTTTTTGATGAGGATTGGAATTTAAAAAAGTATAATAAAGATTCTTTAAATGAAGATTATAATCATCAATATCCTAAGCCTAAACGTATAAAAGAGATGTTTAAAATTGCATCTAAATTATCAGAGGGCTTTCCTTTTGTTAGAGTTGATTTGTATTATGCTAATAATAAGATATATTTTGGGGAATTAACCTTTTTCCCACAAGCTGGTTGGGATCCTAATATTGTAGAAGAAGCTGATAAGTTATTAGGCGAAAAATTAATTTTAAGCAAAAGATAGATTATGATTGAAAAAAATGTGTCAAGTCCTTTTCTTTTAACTTTTAACATTTTTGTTTTAATGTTATACTCATATTGATGTAAAGAGGGGATAATGATGATTAGGAAAACTTCTAAGAAAAATAAAAAGAAAAAATACAGTACGCGAATAGAAAAAAATAAGAGTATGTATTATAAGAACAGTTCATCATCACTAAAAAGAATAATAGTAATAAAAAGTATTTGGCAATATTAGCGATTAGTATAATTTTAAATAGTGTTTTACTATTGATGATTAATAATAAAAATAATTCTATTGATGAGTTAAAAAATAAAAGCGAAGATGAAAAACAAACATATGAAAAAGAGCTAGAAACTATAAAAGAAGGTTATACTAATTATTTGTTTTTAGGCGATTCTATTACGGAATTTTATGATTTAGATAAATATTTTCCTAATCTGCCAGTTGTTAATAGTGGCATTATAAGTAATACAACTGAAGATATATTAAATGATATGAAAAATAGGGTTTATAATTATAATCCCTCTAAAGTTTTTATATTGATTGGTACTAATGATTTAAGAGATGATAGAAGTGTTGATGAGATTGTAAACAATATAAAGAAAATTATAGAAGAAATAAAAGAGAATAGAAAAGAAACAGAGATTTATTTAGAAAGTATTTATCCTGTTAATGAAAAAGTTAATAAAAAAGGTGTAGAAGGAAGAAAAAATGAGGATATTAAAGAGATAAATAATCAATTAGAAAAATATGCTAAAAAAGAGAATATAACATATATAAATATCTACAATAAATTAGTTGATGATGAAGGCCTTTTAAATGAAGATTATACTACTGATGGCCTTCATATAAATGAGGATGGTTATAAGATTATTACTAAAGAATTAGAAAAATATCTAAATTAATTGTTTTTCTGTTATAATAATTTACAAAAAAGGAGTGGACATACTATATGGAGAAAATATTAGTAACTGGTGGTGCTGGTTTTATTGGGTTTCATTTAAGTAAAAGACTGTTAGAGTTAAATTACGAAGTAATTGCTGTAGATAATCTTAATGATTATTATGATGTTAATTTAAAAAAAGAAAGATTGAAAATACTAAAGGAATATAAAAATTTTATTTTTATAAAAATGGATATATCTAATAAAGATGAAATAATGAATCTTTTTCAAGAATATAATTTTGATGTAGTTATTAATTTAGCAGCTCAAGCTGGGGTAAGGTATAGTATTGATCATCCCGACGCTTATATTACTTCTAATATTATTGGTTTTTTTAATATTTTAGAGTGTTGTAGAAACTATCCTGTTAAACATTTGTTATTTGCTTCATCTAGCTCTGTTTATGGAAAAAATAAAAAAGTTCCATATGCTACTACTGATAAAGTAGATAGACCTGTTAGTTTATATGCTGCTACTAAGAAAAGTGATGAATTGATGGCATATGCTTATAGTAATTTATATGGAATAAAGACAACAGGTCTTAGATTTTTTACTGTATATGGTCCTTATGGACGACCAGATATGGCTTACTTTTCTTTTACTAATAATATTTTTAATGATAAAGAAATTAAAATATTTAATAACGGGGATATGTATCGTGATTTTACTTATATTGATGATATAGTTACAGGTATTGTTAATTTAATAGATAAGATTCCTTCTAACGATGAAGATGGTGTAGCTTATAAAATATATAATATAGGTAATAATAGACCAGTGAAGATTAGTGATTTTGTTAAAATATTAGAAAAAGAGATTGGTAAGGATGCTAAAAAAGTGTATTTGCCAATGCAACCTGGGGATGTTTATGAGACTTATGCTGATATTACTGATTTAAGAAATGATACATCTTTTGTTCCTAATACATCAATAGAAGAGGGGCTACATAAATTTATTAAATGGTATAAAGAATTTTATAAAGGAAGATAGTTATGGAAAAAGTTTGTGTATATACGTGTATTACTGGAGATTATGATGACTTGAAAGAAGTTTTAGTAAAAGAAGATAATATTGATTATATATGTTTTACTAATAATAAGAAAATTACTTCTAATAGTTGGAAAATCATTCATATTGAAGATAATAATTTAGATAATCATTATTTATCTAGAAAAATAAAAATGTTAGGACATCCATATATTGATAAGAATTATGATTTAAGTATATGGATAGATGCTTCTATCATATTTAAGAAGAGTGTAACTAATTTTTTACATAAATACTTTGATTTAAAAAAAGACTTACTTGCTGCTTGTAAACATTTTGCTAGAAATTCTATTAGAGAAGAAGCAAAGGTATGTCTAAGATACCAAAAAGATTCTAAAGATAAAATTAATAAATTATTATCTTTTTATGAAAAAGAAAATTTTCAAGATAATTTAGGCTTGTTGGAAATGACTTTAATTATTAAAAGGAATAGAGACCCTTTAGTAAAAAAAACTATGGAATTATGGTTTGATATGATTTTAAAATATAGTAAAAGGGATCAATTAAGTTTTATGTATTGCCTTAGTGTTACAAGATTACCATTTAAAGTTATTCCCTTAGATGTTTGGCATAATGAATATATAGATTATACTCCGCATAAAAAAGAATATTATGACTATAAATATCAAGTTTATTATACTTATAATGATGAGTTTAATGAAGCAGATAGTGAAGTGTTTGATTATTTAAAAAAAGATAATTTCTATATTGCAAATATTAAGATAGATGAAAGTATTAATAAACTTAGAATAGATTTAGCAGATACAAAAGATATATGTTTTGAAATTGTTAGACTAAATGGAATATCTAAAAATGAAATGACTTATATAAATTTTATACTATATAAAGATAAGTTTATTTCTTGCAATAATGACCCACAAATTATTATTAATAAAAAATTTAAAAAAGATGACCAAGTAAGCATGCAACTAAAGATATCAATACTAGATAAGGATGGTTATTTTAGACTTTTTAAAGATTCTATTAAGGACAGTTATGAGCAGAAATCAGATTTTACAACTAAAATAGCTAATTTAGACCACGAAAATCAAAATTTAAAAAAAGAAATATCATCACTTCTTAATAGTTATTCTTGGAAAATAACTGCTCCTTTACGAAAGATGGTTTCTAAAATTAAAAAAAAATAGTAGAAATTACATTTTTTTGTTACAGTTCAGATAGAAAAGACTAAATAAAAGTCAAATCTATCTTTTTTATTACTATTTTACTAGAAGATAAAA
>CALVUV010000073.1 GCA_944363685.1 uncultured Bacilli bacterium | reverse complement strand
TAACTTGTTCCTACTATTATTACTATCATTAATAGTATTAATACTCCTATTATTATTATCTCTTTTCTTTTATTTTTCTCTTTCATATTAATTCTCCCTTACTACTTATTCTTATCTAGATTATCTATATTTTGACATTATAAAAAGAATAGAATACACCTACTCTATTCTTTTTACACCATGAAAGAAAGTAATTTTATTACTTAGATTAGGGTTAAATGACCCCCCCCCCAGATAACTATTTGTAAACGGGTGCTAGTATATTTTTTCATCATTTAAAATCACTTCTTTCTTATTCTAGTTAAATTAATAATAACAGAAAAAAAGAACTTAGACAAGTCCTTTTATTCATAGTTATTTGCTCTAACTTCCATAAAGCTTTGTGGATGACTACATACTGGACATACATCAAGTGCATCTTTACCAACATATACATGTCCACAGTTACGACAAATCCAAATCTTGTCTCCATCTTTATGGAATACTCTATCATCTTTAACATTCTTAAGAAGTGTTAAATATCTTTCTTCATGTTCTTTTTCAATTTTTGCAACGCTTTCAAATAGGAATGCTATACGAGTAAATCCTTCTTCTCTAGCAGTCTCTGCAAATCCTTTATACATATCAGTCCACTCATAGTTTTCACCAGCAGCTGCATCTTCTAAGTTAGTCATAGTATCAGGAATATCTCCACCGTGTAATTCCTTAAACCAAAGTTTAGCATGTTCCTTTTCATTGTTAGCAGTTTCTTCAAAAATAGCTGCTATTTGTTCATAACCATCTTTACGAGCTTTACTAGCATAATAAGTATACTTATTACGAGCTTGACTTTCTCCTGCAAAAGCAGTCATTAAATTTTGTTCAGTTTTTGATCCTTTTAATTCCATAATATACCTTCTTTCTATATTTTTATTTATATTAAGGAGATTATTCTCCTAATATATCACTTCTATCCTTAAAATTAGTATGAATAATTTTTAAGGCTTTAGGACTATTTGGATAATCTAGATAAGTCTTATAGATGTTTATTACATCAGGATTTTTATAACAAAATCTAATATTATTAGAGTTATCATCTTTTGTTAAAGCTTCTCCTCTTTCTAGATTTATCTCATTCATTTTTGCTATTGGTGATAGAACTTGTCCTCCTCCGCCAACACAACCGTTAGGACAGTTCATAACTTCAATAAAGTCATAACTATCTAATTCTTTTAGTATTTCTTCTAAACTAGGCATACCTGTAACGGCTGCAACACGTAAATTGTATGGTCCAATATTTACCGTTGCTCTTTTTATTGTACCACTTTTATTATTTTCTGCAAGGTCTAGAAAGTTAATTACTTTGTCTTTTTCAGTTAAAAGATAATTAGCACACCTTAAAGTTGCTTCCATTACTCCACCACTTCTTCCAAAAATAGTTCCAGAACCACTTCCTTTTGAAAAAAGAGGTGAAAATTCACTTGGTGTTGTTTTAGTTATATCAATATTAGATTCTTTTAATAACATAACTAATTCATTTGTTGTAATAGCGATATCCATACCCATTTCTGTTCTTTTAATTTCAAATTTCTTAGATGTACAAGGAACTACTACTACATTTATTATATTTTTCTTATCAAGTTCATTCATTTTTAAAAAGTATGTATTTAGTAACGATGACTGTATACCTATGGGACTTTTAACAGTAGATAAATGATCTATCTTTTCAGGGTGATATATCTCAAGATATTTAACCCAAGAAGGACAACAAGAAGTAAACATAGGAAGTGTTTTTTTATTTTTTAATCTATTTACTAACTCTGTCGCTTCTTCCATAACTGTCATATCTGCTCCAAAAGTAACATCAAAAACATAATCAAATCCTACTTCTTTTAAGGCTCCTACTAATTCTTTTTCTAAAAAAGTACCAACTTCTAAATTAAAGCCTTCACCAATTGATGATCTAATGGCAGGTGCTAGAGAAATAGTAACAATTTTTTCTGTGTCATGTAAATAATTAAGTACTTTTTTATAATCATATTTAGGTACTAATGAAGCAACAGGACAATTTAGTATACATTGCCCACAGTTTATACATACTGCTTTCTTAGCTTTCTCATTATCATATTTAATACCTACTACTTCTTCACAAATAGTTTTACATCTACCACAATTAATACATCTTTCTTTTATTCTTTTAATACTTTCATTATCTTCATCAATTCTAACGGCTTTATTTAAATCCATAACTTCACTTTCCCTTACAACTTTTACATATACCTTCATAAACCAAATTTATTCTTTTAACATCATCTAATTTAGAAGAAGATAATAATTTATCTATTAGGTCTTTATTAAGAGAAACATCTTCAATTCTTTTACATTTTAAACAATAGAAATGAAAGTGTTCTCTATTATAATCATAATGTATACCATCACTACATTCTATTTTAATGACTTTATTATCTTCTACTAACTTATTAACTGTTCTATATACAGTCGCTTGTCCTATAGAAGGATATTTAGCATTAATTAATTCTACTAATTCTTTCATTGTAGGATGAGTATAACAATTCTTAATTATCTCTAATATAATTTCTCTTTGCTTAGTCTTTCTTTCCATTATTAACACCTTATTGATAATTATTATCAATTAAATTATAGTAAATTAAAAAATTAATGTCAATAAAAAACTAACCAAATTATTGATTAGTATATTTTTTTAAAAATTCTTCTTTATATTCTAAAACTCTATCTTCTTTAATCGCTTCTTTTAAATCTTCTGTTAATCTTATTAAGAATCTAATATTATGAATAGATAGAAGTCTTCCACCTAACATTTCTTTACTATTAAGTAAATGTCTAATATAAGCTTTAGTATAATGTTTACAAGTATAACAATCACAAGAGTCTTCTATAGGAGTAAAATCTTCTTTATATTTAGCATTATTTAAGTTAATTTTACCGCTTCTTGTAAAGACTTGTCCGTGTCTTGCTATTCTTGTAGGTAGGACACAATCAAAGATATCTACACCTCTAATTACACCTTCTATTATATCAATAGGTTCTCCTACTCCCATTAAGTATCTTACTTTATCTTCTGGTAAGTAAGGAACAGAATAGTCTATCGCTTTATACATATCTTCTTTACTTTCTCCATCATTTGCAACTCCACCAATACTAAACCCGTCAAAGTCTAGTTTTACTGTTTCAGTAGCAGAGTATTTTCTAAGGTCTTCGTAAGCTCCTCCTTGAACTATACCAAATAAAGATTGATTCTTATTACTATGTACACTTTTACCTCTTTTAGCCCATCTAATAGTTCTTTCAACACTATTTTTTAAATATTCATAAGAGGCACTAGCAGGCGGACATTCATCAAAACTCATGGCAATATCACTATCTAATTTATTTTGTATTTCTATAGATTTTTCCGGAGTTAAAAATAACTTTTTGCCATCTATATGACTTTTAAAATATACTCCTTCTTCAGTTATATCTTTCTTCTTGTTTTTAGCAAGAGAAAACACTTGAAAACCACCACTATCAGTTAAAATTGGTCCATCATAATTCATAAATTTATGTAGCCCCCCTGCCTTAGCGATTAAATCTTCTCCAGGTCTTAACCATAAATGATAAGTATTAGCAAGAATAATCCCTGCACCTGTTTCTTTAACTTCTTCAGGACTTAATCCTTTAACAGTCGCTTTTGTTCCTACAGGCATAAACATAGGAGTATATACTACTCCATAATTTGTTTTAATAGTACCTAATCTTGCTTTAGTATTTTTATCTTGTTTAATTAAGTTATATTCTATTTTCATGATATCACTACTTTCTTCTCTTTCAATTTCGTAAAGATTATTTACTATGTTTATTCTCGTTAGTATAGTCATAAGTTCTAGTCTCTACATAAATTAATCTTCTCTTAGCATCTTTTACTTTTTTAGTAAGTTCTAAAGACATCTCTTTTAAGGTTTCCTCTAATAGATATGCTCTATATTTATTCTTAACAAGTTGTCTAAACTTTTCCATTTCATTTAAAGCTTCACTGTAAGCAGTACCAGTATCATCATCACTAGTTAAATAGAAGTTTACAAGTTTAAGAAGTTTTAAATACTTATGATAAACTTTATTAGTAATAAATATTTTTTGAATATCTAAATCATAAATAGATACTTTAATATCATTAGATTTAATAATTAAATCTTTACCTAAATCTAAAATACCATCAAATTCTAAAGTTTTTTCTACCATTAAATAACTATTCATAACCATTATCTCCTTTTAACAAATCAGGTCTATTCTTTTTAGTTACCTCTATTTGTTTTTCTCTTCGCCATTCATTTATCTTCTTATGATCGCCACTAATTAATACAGAAGGAACTTCTAAGCCTTCATATACTCTTGGTTTTGTATAAGTAGGATAATCTAAAAGATTATCAGTAAAGGAATCACTCTCATAACTTTCTTTTCTTATAACACCATCTATTAGTCTTGTAATAGAATCTATTATAATCATTGCAGGTATCTCTCCACCTGTTAGAACATAATCACCTATAGATATTTCCGTATCTACTACTGTTTTTATTCTTTCATCAAAACCTTCATAATGACCACAAATTAGTATTAAGTGTTTTTCTTTAGACAGATTAAAAGCTATTTTTTGTTTATATAAAGTTCCTCCTGGAGTTAATAGTATTACTTTAGAATTTTCAGTTTTTAAAGCTTTAACGGCATCAAATATTGGTTGACACATTAAAACCATACCAGCTCCTCCTCCATATGGAGTATCATCTACTTTTTTATGGGGATCTTTACTATAATCTCTAATATTATGAATATTAATTTCTACTAAATTATTACTAATTGCCCTTTTAATAATAGATTCACTAAATATATTGTTAAACATATCAGGGAACAAGGTTAATACATCTATTTTCATAACTCCTCCTATAGAAGTTTAACTATAACTTCTTTTTTATTACTATCTATAGTTACAAAATCTTTATGATAAGGAACTAACACTTCCTTATTATTTATTAATAGTCTTATTATTTTATAGTTATTACCAGTCTCTTCTATATCAATAATCTTACCACCTAGATTATCAGTAGTTTTAACTTTATAGGTTATAAGTTCACTATCTAAAATATCTTCATCTTTAAGATTAATTTCAGATTCTTCTTTATATACTTTTTTATTCTTTAAAAATAACACTTCATTAATATTATTAAAGCCAAGAAATGTAACCATATCATAATCTTTATGAACTCTATAACTAGTAATTAAATATTTATTATCATCTATAATCAAATTACTTCCTATTTTAAATATTTCATTTCTTTGTTTAGTAGTTAAATTATCTTTAATCCTAAGTTCACCTTTTATTCCATGGGTATTAACTATTTTGCCTATATATAATTTAGTCATTAACCTCATCCATTTCATAAAGTATTATAGAAGTAGCGACTGCAACATTAAGGCTTTCAACTACATCATTCATAGGAATATAAATAAACTTATCACTTTTCTCTAAATACTTAGGATTAACACCACTACCTTCATTACCTATAATTAAAGCGAAACATTCTTTTTCTTTTTTAGTTAGATTCTTAACTTCTTCACCATATTTAACATTAGTAGCATATATAGGAATATTTAATTTATTTAAAATAGGAATTAATTTATCAATAGAATAAAATACTATAGGAATATGAAAAATCATTCCTTGAGTCGCTCTTACTACTTTAGGTGAAAAAACATCAACAGTATTATCTCCTATTACAATAGTATCTATATTAAAGGCAACTGCACTTCTAATAATAGTCCCCATATTACCTGGATCTTGTACTTCATCTATTACTAGTATTCTTTTACCTATAGTAGTATCTATTTTCTTTTCACATAACCCTATCATTTTAGGTGGAGTATTTAACATAGTTATTTTCTTTAATACTTCCATACTTACTTCTATTATAGGAACTTCTATAGGTAAAACTTCTCCTTCTAATATTAGTACTTCTTTTAAACTCTTCGCTTTATAAGCTTCAAGTATTAAATGTTCTCCTTCTACAATAAATTCATTATTAAGATCACGATACTTCTTCTTCCCTAATTTATAATAGTATTTAACTTTCTCATTATCTAAACTAGTTATAACCATATTACTCCTCATTTCCATATTTATTAGTTAATTTTCTCCATTTCTTATAATCAGGACAATTCTCTTCTACAATAGCCCAAAACTTCTTAGAATGATTCGCTTCTATTAAGTGACTTAACTCGTGATAAATAACATAATTAAGACATCCTATATCTTTAGTAATTAATTCTGTATTAAGTGTTATAACGTGGGTTTTAATATTACATACTCCCCATCTAGTAGTCATCTTTCTAAGTCTAAGTTTAGGATGAGGAATACTTCTTGTAAAGTTATTATAACACATTTCTAAATGTTCACTAAAAATACCTAACGCTTGTTTCTTCTTCCATTTATCTAAATCAAAGTCTTTACTAATAAAAACTTTATTCTCACCTAATTTAAAGTCACAAAACTCTGTATATATAATATCATATTTTTTTCCTAAATAGTAAAATTCACTATTAAATTTTATTTTTTCTTTAACTTTCTTTATCATTTTTCTAATAGAATCTAAATTTTCTTCTACTACACTCATTATCTTTTTATTAGAAGTTAAAGTATTACATGTCACATAGATAGTTAAATCATCTTTAACTCTAATATAAATATTTTTAGTAGTACTTTTCTTATCTATCTCTAAATTATAAGTTTCATTATCTATAGTCAAAGTCATAAAATCATCCCTCTTGATAAAATTAATTATTTATGATAATATGAATATGTAAAGAGAATTTACATATTATAAAAAAGAGGAATACCTA
>CALVUV010000072.1 GCA_944363685.1 uncultured Bacilli bacterium | reverse complement strand
TACTTCACCTAATAAAACTTATTCTAAAAAAATAAAAGTATAACTTTCTTTATTAGTTTAATAATATTAATAGTGAAAGTTGCACAGTCTAATTCAGGAAAACTGCACAATAAAATCAAAGAAAGTTGCACAATGATTGCAAAAAGCTTGTAAATTGTTACAAAAAGATGCATAATAGTAACAAAGAAGGTGATAAATATGAATCCAGCGAAAGAAAAATATCGTAAAAGATTAATAGATGACAAGTTATCAAGGTATTTAAATGTATTTGGGGCAGTCTCAATAGAAGGCCCAAAATGGTGTGGTAAGACTTGGACTTCTCTTAATCATTGTAATTCTGCCATTTATTTGGATGAGACTGAAGAAAATTATAATACAAGGGCAAAAGCAGAAATCGATGTTGGTCTTATACTCGGCGAAGATTATCCAGAATTAATAGATGAGTGGGGAAGAATACCTGCTGTATGGGATGCCGTTAGACATAGATGTGATATGGATAAAATAAAAGGAAAATATATTTTAACAGAATCTACTACTATTAGAGATAAAAGTAAAATACATCATTCTGGGGCAGGAAGAATAGATAGATTAAAAATGTATTCTATGAGTCTTTACGAATCAGGAGATTCAACTGGAGAAATATCATTAACTGATATGTTTGAAGGTAAAAAAATATGTAAAACGGCCAAAATAAAACCTACTTATGAAGGACTTGCGAAAATGATAGTTAGAGGTGGTTGGCCCGAAAATATATCTACTAACGATAATGACTTACATATATTACCTCAAAGTTATATAAATGCAGTTTTAGAATCTGATATTTCTAAAGATGGAGTTTTAAGAGACAAAAATAAAATGCGAATGTTATTAAAATCTCTTGCTAGAAATGAAAGTACAGTTGTAAGTAATAATACCTTAATAAGAGATATTGAAGAGTTAGCAACGGATGAAGAATACACTGTAAGTAGAAATACTATTGCAGATTATTTAAATATTTTAGAGAATTTATATTTACTTGAAAATCAAGAAGCTTATACAACTAATTTAAGATCTAAAGAAAGAGTTGGAAAATCATCAAAAAGACACTTTACTGATCCCTCACTTGCTTGTGCAATTCTTTCTATTACGCCTAAAATATTAGAAAATGATATAAGAACTTTTGGTTTAATGTTTGAAGCCTTAGTAGAAAGAGATTTAAGAATATATATAGAGAGTTTAGATGGAAAACTTTATCATTACAGAAATAATAATAATGGTGTAGAAGTTGATGCGATTGTTGAACTCCCTACTGGTGAGTATGGTGCGATTGAGATTAAGTTAGGAACAAATGAAATAGAAAGTGCTAAAGAAAGTTTAACAAAGTTTTCTAATGAAGTAAAAGTAGAGCCTAAATTTAAATGTATTATATGTGGATTATGGGATGCAGTGGTAAAAGATGAAGAAACAGGTATTTATATTATACCTATAACAGCTTTAAAGCCTTAGTTAAAATGACTATATTTTGGAAAAGTGAGCAACAAAAGTTCTGAAAAGTGAGTAATAAAGTGCTTGAAAAGTGGGTAATGTTGTTATATAATATCAGTATAAGAAAGGTGATAAACATGAGCTTAACAAAAGAAAACTATAGTAAAAGATTGATTGATGACAAATTATCAAAGTATTTAAAAATTTTTGGAGCAGTTTCGATAGAAGGGCCAAGAGAGTGTGGTAAGACTTGGACCTCACTAAATCATGCTAATAGTGTTGTTTATATGACAGAAAAAGATAAAAGAGACTTAGCAAAAGCTAATCCAAAATATATATTTGAAAGTGTTAGACCAGAATTAATTGATGAATGGCAATTGGTACCTAGTATATGGGATTCAGTTAGACATGAGTGTGATAACGATCATAATAAAGGAAAATTTATCCTAACTGGTTCTACTTCTCTTACTAAAGAAGAGAAGGAAGAAGAAGTATTTCATTCAGGAGCAGGAAGAATTGCAACTTTAAGAATGTATCCTATGAGTCTTTATGAATCAGGTGATTCAAATGGTGAAATAAGTCTTTTGGATATGCTAAACAATAAAGAAGTAGGTAAAGCAGTTAAAAAATATGAACTTGATGAATTAGCAAGTCTAATAATAAGAGGAGGTTGGCCAGAAAACATTAATATTGATTCTAGCAATATTGATATTATACCAAGTAATTATATTGAAACTATTATAAATAAAGATATTCATGAAAGAAAAGATCGTAAAAGAGATTCTAATAAAATGAGAATGATTTTAAAGTCACTTGCAAGAAACGAGTCATCACCTATTGGTAATGATACTATTGTAAAAGATATAGCAGAATATGAAAATAGCGATGATTTAATTGAAAGCAGAAAAACAATTGCCGATTATATTAGTGCCTTAGATGCTTTGTATTTAACTGCTAATCAAGAAGCTTATAGTATAAATTACAGATCATCAAAAAGAATTGGTAAGTCTGCTAAAAGACATCTAGTAGATCCATCATTATCCTGTGCACTACTAGATTTATCAGTAGACAAATTAATGCATGATTTTAATACTTTTGGCTTAATGTTTGAAGCCTTAGTAGAAAGAGATTTAAGAATATATATGGACTATTTAGAAGGCCATTTATATCATTTCAGAGATAATGCAAGTGGTGATGAAGTAGATGCTATTTTAGAATTCAAAGATGGAGAATATGCAGCGATTGAAATAAAATTAAATTATAGAAGTATAGATTCTGCTAAAGAAAGTTTATTAAAATTTTATAATAATGTAAGTAAGAAACCAAAATTTATGTGTATAATAGTTGGTAATTATAGTGCAATTATTAAAGATAAAGATACAGGTATTTACATTATTCCTATAACAGCATTAAAACCATAAAAATATTTCTTGCATTTTTTTCCTATATAACATATCCTAGAAGTAGGGAAGGAGGATAATGGTGAGAGCTATAAAATTATTTGGTTGTTTAACAGTAGCAGCATTTCTTTTAACAGGATGTAGTAGCGAAGAAACACTATCTTGTAGCATGACAGATGAAAGTAATGGTATCTCTATGGAACAAGTAGTAGATATGACTTTCAAAGATGATAAGATAAGTCATGTAAAGATGAGTGTCAATAGTAAAGCCACAAGTAGTTTAATAGAAGAAAATTGGGATATGTTTGCTTCTATGATGGATGAACAGTTTAAAGAGAAAAGTTCTGATGGCATCTCTATAAGTACTGATAATGATGCTAACAACCATACATACAAAGTAAATCTAGAAGTGAATTTAGAAGAAGCAACAGAAGATGCACTAACTGAATATGGTTTAGATGGTATAACAGATGATAATTCAACTTTAGAAGAGACTAAAAAAGAAGCAGAAGATTCTGGATTTACCTGTAAATAGAAAAAGAAAAGACTTTCTCTTTTCTTTTTTTTGTGTTATATTATTTTTATAAGAATAGGAGGAGTTATAATGACAAAAGGAAGTGCTAGACGACAAGTAGTAAAAAAAGAAGAGGTATCTAGTTGGATTTACATTCTTTTACTAACTGCCGTTGCAATATTAGGGTGGGTTTTAGGTAAATTTAATTTTAATATAGGAAAAGCAAGTTTAACTTTAGCAATATTTGCATATCCATTTAGATATTTTATAGCAAATATTATTACTAAAAAATATGGCTATAAAGAGACAATGAATGGAATTAGTTATTCAGCTTGTCTTATGTTATTATTTATGATTGTAGCAAGTCTATTAGGTGAACATAATGTAGATTATGTTCCTGTAACAGGAGAAGTATTTGCATATCTTGCAAGTCAAATGATTAACTTAACTATTTATTATTACTTATTTATGAATACTAATGGTAATAAATTAGCTATACTTGCAACATATATATTTGCAATGTTAGTAGATAATTTAATTAGTATGTTATTCATAAGTAGAATGACTATGGTAGATGCATTCTGGAGAACATATTTTGTTACAATATTAATAGAAGCAATTATATCTATTATATTAATTAATTTTGATGAAAAGAAAGTTACCCCTGTAACAAAAAGAAGAAGAAAATGACAAAAAGAACAAAAATATTAATAATTCTAATAGTATTAGGATTATTAATATTTATTCTATTTGTTAGTATTAATAAATATAGTGAAGCTAAAAATAATTCTTATTACTACAAACAGGAAGAGAAGATGCTAAAAGCTAGTAAAGAATATTTTAGCGATTATAAAGATTATTTACCTAAAGAAGTAAATAGTGATACTAGAGTAGTATTAAATGCTTTAGTAAAAGAAAGATATTTAAAACAAATAAAAGATATAAATAATTATGATTGTGATAATTATAAGAGTTATGTTGAAGTTATAAAAACAAGTAATGAAGAATATTTATATAAAGCCCATTTAGAGTGTGATAAAGCAGGTTATATAACGAGGGAGAAAGAGTAGTTATGAATAAAGCAAAAAAGAAATATGTTATATTAGTAGTAGTTACAATTTTAGTAAGTATAATAGCTTTAATAGGAGCGACATATGCATTACTTACAATGACTATCCAAGGTGATAAAAAAGTTAGTTTAACAGCAGGTATATTAAAAGTTGATTTTTCTGAAGGAAATAACATTAATTTAACTAATGCAGCCCCTGTTTCAGATGCTAGTGGGCAACAAGGAACACCATATACATTTACTATAACTAATACAGGTAATATAAATGCTTATTATCATGTATCTTTAGAAGAAGATAGCGCTAATACCCTAGCTAATTCTTATTTAAAGATGAGATTAACTAGTAATAATGGATATGATAGTGGAGTAGTAAAGGTTAGTAGTTTTGGAACAGGTACATTTGATATAAAAGGAGAAGAAACATTAGAACCTAGTGATAAAGTAACATATACATTATATATGTGGTTAGATGAGAATGCAGATAACTCTGCTCAAGGAAAACAATATCAAAGTAAGATAGTTGTTACTAGTTATGATAGAGAACAAGGGTCTAATGCAGTACAACTTGTTAAAAATAAAGCAAAAGAAGAAACTTCAAATTATGCAGCTAAATCTAAAACATCAATAAAAGAAGTTTATGCTAATTCTAATCCTGCTACAGAACAAACAGAAGCTTTAACAGATTATAGATATGTAGGAGCTAATCCTAATAACTATGTAACATTTAATAATGAAACATGGAGAATAGTAGGAGTATTTACAGTAGATGATGGTACAGGTAATACTAAAGAAAGACTAAAAATAATAAAAAATGAATCTATTGGTAATATTCCATGGGACTCTAATAATACAAATGATTGGACAAATTCTACTTTAAATGCTTATTTAAACTCAGGTGAGTACTGGACTAATGTATTAAATGAAGAAGCTAAAAACATGATAGATAATACAGTATGGTATTTAGGAGGAACAGCAGATTTTACTAATTCAACAAATGGTTTATCAAGTAATTTCTATTCGTATGAAAGAAGTACAGCAGTATATACTGGAAGAACTACAAACTATATAGGAAAAGTAGGATTAATGTATCCAAGTGATTATGGTTATGCAACTAGTGGCGGAACTACAATGGATAGAAATAGTTGTTTAAATAAAGAATTATCTTCATGGAGCAGTAATAGTGATTGTTACAATAATGATTGGTTATATACCGCTTCATCTCAATGGACTATTACACCACTTAGTTCTAACTCAACAAACGTTTTATCAATACTTAATGTAGGTGGTCCTCAAGATATTAATGCTAATGATACTAATGTTGGTGTTAGACCAGTAGTTTTTCTAAAATCTAACATTAAAATAGTATCAGGTAATGGAAGTAGTAGTAATCCATACATTTTGCAAAGTTAAGAAAGAAGTAGTAAAACACAGTTCTAAAAGGTGAAAACTTTTGGCTGTGTTTTTTTGTAGCAACAAATTAGTTGCTTTTTTCTATTGACATAAATTATCTGCTATGATACATTATAGATAGATGGGAGACTTTAATAAAGATGGGGAAAGGAGTATAAATGAAAATTTTTGAAAAAAGTATGAATTTTGTAAATTGAGAGATTTTTTGATATGAAAATTTAAAATTCCCCTAGAGAAAATAATAAATTGAAAGTCTATTTTCTTTGAATTTTAAAAATTGCCTTTTTGCAATCATTTTTAGACTATGATATAAGTGTTGCAGAAAGGAGGAATTGCCTTGGCTATTACCAAAAAAAGATTTGAAGAAATAGTAAATGAATTAAAGAGAAAAGGGGAAATTGTCCCTGCTACTTATGACTGTATATATAAAGCTATTATGAAAAATTGTCCTAAATATAGAGCAGATACTACATTTAACTTAACAAGTGTATCTAAAAAACTAATATTAAATACTTATAAAGAAATGAATACTGAGTATGTAATAGATAATGTTTTAGAAAAAGGTAAAGTATCAGATGTTTTATTTGAAGTAAAAGGATATGTGTTTAACTATGAATTTAATAATAGAAAATGGGATGGATTAATAGAGAGAAATGATGCATATTTAGGTAAAGTAAAAAATGATTTAATAAGAAGAGCGAAAAGTTATGCTGGTATGCCTAAAGTAATACAAATAAATATCAATAACTTTTATTGTTTCTTAAATAAAGATAATTTATTAGAATTTAAATCAAGAGATAAATATGGAATAATAGAAAGTGATAAATGGGGTAAAATATATGTTAATTTAAAATTAATAAGAGAAAAATATGATAGAGGATTAGAGTTAACTAAATTAGAAAAAGAATTAGTAATATTAACATTAACAAAAATAGATGAAATAGATGCTTTAGCGGAAGGAGATGTTGAATTAATGGAAGTTGCAAATGAATTAAAAAGATTAACTAATGATGCTTATACTATTGGACTTTATGATGAAGAAGAGGAAAGAAGAAGAATAGAAAA
>CALVUV010000071.1 GCA_944363685.1 uncultured Bacilli bacterium | reverse complement strand
AATCTGAAAAGATGGAATTTAAAAAAAGTACAAGTGAGCTTATTGATGGTGTTATATCATTATCTGCGATGCTTAACAAACATAATGAAGGAACAGTGTATTTTGGAGTAAAAAATAATGGAGATGTTATTGGTCAGAAAGATTTAAATGAAAATACTTTAAGAGATGTTTCAAGAAAAATTTCTGAAGGAATAAAACCTCAAATTATTCCTCATATATCATTAGAATTAATAGGAGATAAAAAAATTATTAAAGTATATGCTAAGGGAGATAATGTCCCATATTCTGCTTTTGGTAAATATTATAGTAGGTCATTTGATGAAGATAAACAGTTATCTCCAGAGATGCTTAAAGCATTAATAAATAGAGATGGTGAACCTGATTATATAATTAAAAAAGTGGCATCTAATCAAGATTTGACATTTAAAATGTTAAAGGCTTTATATATATCTAATGATATTAAAATAAATAATAATAAATTTGAAGAAAATTTAGGTTTAAAAACAGATGATGGTAAGTATAATTTAATGGCAGAGTTATTGGCTGATTCTAATGATTTATCTATTAAAGTTGTTACATTTGCGGGATGTGATAAATCAGTAATGTTAAAAAGGACTGATTATGGTGGTAAGTGTTTGTTACTCTCTGTTAATAATGTTTTGGAATATATGGAAAGTATTAATGAAACTAAAGTAAAACTTGGTGGCATACAAAGAATAGAAGAAAAATATTTTGATTTTAGTTCTTTTAGAGAGGCATGGCTTAATGCTTGTGTTCATACTAAATGGTCTGAAGAAATTCCTCCTGCTGTTTATATTTATGATGATAGAATTGAAATAGTATCTAATGGGGGATTACCGTCAGCATTAACAAATGAAGATTTTTTTGCAGGTGTATCAAAACCTGTTAACAAAAAACTTTTAAAGATTTTTTGTGATTTGGATTATATCGATCAAACTGGTCATGGGATTCCTTTAATTGTAAAAAATTATGGAAAAGATGCTTTTTATATAAGTGAACATACTATTATTGTAACTATACCACTTAATAAAGAATTATTAAATGATGTTACATCTATAGATGAATATTCTGATTTAAATGAAGCGGAGACTAAAATCTTAACATTAATTAAAAGTAATAATAGTTATAACATTGAAACTCTAATGAAATTAACTAATTATAGTAGGGTATATATTAATAAAATTATACGTTCGTTAAAAGATAAGGGTTATTTAAAACGTGAAGGAGCATATAAAAATGGTTATTGGAGTGTATTAAAATAATTAATTTATTATGTTGTAGAAAAAACACTATTTATAAGATATAATATGGGTAAATAAAAACAAAGGAGATATTTATTATGATTTATGTAAGTAAAGAAAAGGCAGAGTTTTATAGCGGAGATGGGTATTCTGGTATGGATTATCCTATGACTGATGTCGATATTAATGTTGCTGTTATTAAAATAAATGGTAGAAGTCCTAAAGCAGGTTATCAAACTAATACTGCTTGTAAAGAACTACTTTACATCATGTCTGGTAGTGGTATTTTAGAAGTTAAAGGTAAGGAAAAAAAGATAAAGTTTAAAAGCGGTGATGTAATTTTACTTGATAAAAATGAATGTTATGCTTTTGAAGGAGAGTTTGAAGCCCTTGTTCCTTGTACACCTGCTTGGACTAGTGAACAACATAAATATGTTGATTAGTATATAAAATATAAATTATATTTAAGGAGGCAAATATGAATTCTAGTTTTTATGAAATGAGTAGTGTTGTTTTAGGGCTACGAAGTGAATATCAGAGAATGGAAAGTAAATTACAAGAATTAAGTAAATATGCAAGGCTTGATAGTCAATATGATAATTTACATTTTTCACTTAATAATAGAAATATTAATTATGATTTTACAAGTAAGAATAAAAGCCCTAACAGAATGATATCAAGTACTTTGTTTGGATCTAATGTAGAAAAGGAAAATGGGAATTTTATTTCTGATAAAGTTTTAGAAATAATTAATAGTGATAAATTTAATGAGGTTGCAAGAGATATTTTAGATGATGAATTTTGTAGTAATATTGAGTTATCTACAATGCGTACTGATTTAGCATTTAGAAATCAAGCAGTTAAAATAAATATTTATTCTGGAAGTATTCATGTTTGTTTAGAAAATATTTTAAAGATGAAAAAAACGATAATTTTATCTTATTATGCAGATAAAGATGAAATTAATATAAAAAAAGAAAAAGGTATTTTAACTGAACATGATGTTAATGGGTTGTTAGGTGTTTTAGTGACTAAAAGTGCATTTCCTAGTTATCATAGAAAGTTAATAGATAGTAGTTGTGATAAAAATGTTAACGTAGTAATGAATCAAAGTTTAACTACTAGTTGTAATTTTGATATTATAGAAGAAAGTGATAAATATGTTTTGCAAAAGAAGAAAACTTTATAATCTTGTTTATAATAGATTTAATTATGTGAAATATGAAAGATAAAAAGAAAGAAAGTGAAAGAGGATGGATAATTATAAAATAAGAGAAGTAGTATTTGGCTTAAGAGATGAATATAGGAGAATTGAGAAAAATTTGCAGAAATTACAGGAATATTCGGAGTTGGATAAAGGTTTTTCTGCTTTGTCTTTTGATGTTTTCGGTTATACTCTTGGCTATAATTATATTTATAAAGGAATGTTTCCTTTGAGTTTATTAAGAAATGAGCTTATTGGAACTTTTGTTAATCGTAAAAATGGAGATTATTGTTCTGATGGTCTTTTAAAAATAACTGATGAAGAGAAATTTAATAGTTTGGCTAAAGAAACATTAGAAGATAGTTTTTATTACAATATTGATTATACTGATGATAAAGATAGTGATAAAGCCCGTATTTTTATTGATTGTGGTAGTATTGTAATTTATCCTAATAATTTTTCTAAAATCTATAGTTTACATTATGAATCTATAGATGATTCAATTTCTGTTTATGGTCGTAGTTTTACTAAAAAAGACATTGAAATGGTTTTAGATTGTCCTATGCCTTGTGATATTCCAGAGTATCATAAAGAGATTATTAATAAAAATACTAATAGAAGTAAAGAAATTGACTTGGTTTTGAATAGAAAAATAAGAAAAGAAGGATACTTTAGAATTATTGATGAAGATAATAGTATTGTTTTACAAAAAAAGTAAAAGGCTATATAGATAAATATGTGTACATGTTAGTTTAAAATAAATATAGTAAGAGATTATTGTTTAGTCTCTTATTTTCTTTTAGATATTTTAATGATATAATTCATTTATAATAAATAAGAAAGATAGGTTTGATAGTATGGTATTATTTTACAAGAAAAAAAGAAAAAGTCTTTTATCATATGTAAATAGTAAAGGAATTTACTGTGATTCTTTTATGCTTAAACCTAATTTTTTTAAAGCTACTAAGGGTAAATCTTTAGATGAACAAGCTAGTTTATTGACTTTATTGTCAGGACAAGTTATTGATGAAAAACATTTTTATTTTTTATTAAACTTATATAAAAATGATTATGATAATTTTGAAAAACTTATGTCTCTGAAAGATGTAATATCTTTTTCTAATATAAGTGATGACTTTATGAATGCTTGTAATCAAAACAAAGAAGAAATGGATATTTTAATAACTTTGAGTTGTGCTCAACATAAGGATTTGTTAAATCCTAAAATATATGATGTTTATGGAAAAGAAGTAATTCTAAATAATTTGAATATAATTGATGGTAACTTTGAAAAATTATTACCTTATATAGAAGTAATTAAATCAAATCCTAGTTGTTATCCTTTAATTTTACAGATTTCTAAATTGAATGATGAAAATAATAAAAAGGTACTTATGGATAACCTTGATAAACTTGCTTTAGTACCGCAAGCTATGGATATAATCGATAATTTCGAAAGATTTGGTAACTTGCAAAAGACGGCTATATTAGATAATTTTGATGATGAAGAACTAATAGAGTTTTGTCTTGATAATCCGAGTGTTGATTTTGGATCTGGATATTATTTTATTGATGATTTTAAAGAATATAAAGAAGGTATTTATAAAGATGTTTCTGATAGAGTAGTAAAAAAACTAAATATAGCAAATTTAAGTTATCAAGATTTAAGTGTTGAACGTGCTTTTAATTCTTGCTTTTGCAATGTAAAAGCTAGTCTAAATATAATGGCATTTTTTGAAGAGGGTAGAAGAAAAAATTATGAACCATCTGTTGAAGCTAAGCAGATAGAATTATTATATGAAAAATTAATAAATAATAGTAAAAATAAAGAAGCTATTATTAATATAGTTAAAGATTGTATCTTTTCATCTGAAATTAATTTTGATGAAATTTATAAGAAGGCTTTGGAGTGGGTTCAAGAGTTTGAAGCATATAAATTAAATAAGGTATTACTAGATCCTTCAAAAATGAAGCCTACTAGTTTTAAAAAATATACATATATAGATGAAAATGGTAAAGAGGTAACTAAAAATATTCCTGTTATTGTGGTAGATAATCCTAATTTTTTTGTTGCATATCATAATATAGATGTGAAAGAGAATGATTCTCTTTTAAAAACTCCGTCAGAGTTTATTAATGAATTAATAGATAATCCTAAGCTTTTTAGTAATAATAAAAATCAATATGATTATAATCAAAATATTTCTCTTTCGTGTGGTGAGAATTGTATAAATACTTTTGGTCTTCCTAATTTACTTCTTGGTTTTTCTAAGATTGAATCAAGAAGACTTTTAATGACTTTTAAAAAAGATGGTCATACTTCTGGAGATAAGGAAGAGAAATTAGAAAAGTTGAAATTTGCTCCTGCTGAAACTTTAGGTAAGCCTACTGTTTATCGAAATCATCCTAATGCTTTTGAATATCCTGAGATTGTAGAGAAAAGATATTTGGATGGTAATAATATAAGTTTTGATTATATGATGTATATTATTGATGCCTATTATAAAGATCCTAAAAAAACTTTTGAACTAACAGAAAAGTGGGCTGCTTATTATGATGTTCCTATATTAGTATTTGATGGGCCTACTTTAAAGAAAAAACATTGGGATAGATTTAGTTATTTGTTAAAATTATATGATAATTTAGATGTTGTTTCTTTTTCTATGATTAATGAAATATTTGAAGAAAGATATTATTTTAATCATTTTCGTGATAGTAAAAATACAATAAATGTTCCTAGTATTTATGAACTTACTGACAGATTATTTGCTAATAAAGAACTTAATTATAATACTGCTCAAAATTTTGTTACATTAGTTGATAAGTTATCAATTGATTATGGATGGTGTGGTGGATGTTCTGAAGATGAATATAAAGCACGAAGACAAAAAATGCAACAATATTATAATAAGTGTAGAGAAGTTATTAAAAATAGCGAATTAAGTATGAGTGAAGATACATATAATAATGATAAGAGATTATAATGTAAGTCTCTTATTTTCTTTTACATATTTTAATGATATAATATAGACAATTAGAAAGAGGTGACGTTATGAAGTTATATAATACTCTTACAAGAAGTGTAGAAGAGTTTGTACCAATAGATAAAAATGAAGTTAAAATGTATACTTGTGGTCCTACTGTTTATCATTATGCTCATATTGGTAATTTAAGGACTTATATAATGGAAGATATATTAGAGAAAACTTTAAATATGTTAGGTTATAATGTTAAACGTTGTATGAATATTACTGATGTTGGACATTTGTCAAGTGATTCTGATAGTGGTGATGATAAAATGCTTAAAAGTGCGAAGAGAGAACATAAATCAGTATTAGATATTGCTGAGTTTTACACTGTTGAGTTTAAAAAAGATACAGAGAAACTTAATATTAAGTGGCCTAGTATTGTTAGTCCTGCTACTAGTAATATAGATTCTTATATAAATATGATAGAAAAACTACTTGATGAAGGTTATGCTTATAAAGCAGGGGGTAATGTTTATTTTGATACATCTAAACTTAGTGATTACTATATTCTAACTAATCATAAAATTGATGATATGGTAGTGGGGGTACGTGAAGGTGTGGAGTTTGATAGTAATAAGAAAAATCAAGCTGACTTTGTTTTATGGTTTACTAAGTCTAAGTTTGATTCACAAGAGTTAAAATGGGATAGTCCTTTTGGAGTTGGTTATCCTGGTTGGCATATAGAGTGTTCATGTATTGCTATTAAAAATTTAGGAGAACAACTTGATATTCACTGTGGTGGTGTTGATAATATCTTTCCACATCATACTAATGAGATTGCTCAGAGTGAGGCTTATTTAGGTCATAAATGGTGTAATTATTGGGTACATGGAGAACATTTAAATGATAAAAGTGGTAAGATGAGTAAATCTAAAGGAGATATACTTACTGTTAGTACTTTAGAAAAAGAAGGTTATAATCCTTTAAGTTATCGTTATATGTGTTTAGAGTCTCATTATCGTAAACCATTACTTTTTACTTATGAAGCTTTAGGACAAGCAGAGAATGCTTATAAGAAACTTAAGAATAGAGTATCTTTACTTAAAGATGAAGGAGAACTTGATGAGAAGATAGTTAAGACATATTTAGATAAGTTTAAAGAAGCTTTATCTCTTGATATGAATACAGCGATGGCTTTAACAGTTCTTTATGAAGTATTGAAACTTGATACTAGTAATAAGACTAAGGAATATTTAATTAGGGAATTTGATAAAGTTTTAAGTTTAGATTTACTAAAAAATGATATAATAGATATTGATGATGAGATAAAAAGTTTAATAGAAAAGAGAAATGTTGCTAAACAAAATAAAGATTATAATGAAGCTGATAGGATTCGTGATTATTTAGAAAGTATTGGTTTTAGATTAATAGATAGTAGAGAAGGTACTACTATAGAAAAAATATAGGAGGTTTTAAATGTTTTATTATATGTATTTTGGATATGGTCTTGTTATAATTGCTTTTCTTATAACTCTTGTTGCAGATATCTATTTAAGAACAAGATATAGTAAATATAAGAAAGT
>CALVUV010000070.1 GCA_944363685.1 uncultured Bacilli bacterium | reverse complement strand
AACCTTAAACATTTACGGATAAGTCCGATATAACTTTTAAAGTGCATAGATTTCTATGAAATAAGGTGGTACCACGGAGTTTTTCGTCCTTATTAATAGAAATCTATTTTTGTTAGGAGGAGAGTATGCTAGAAGAATTAATACTATTTATTTTAACTTTTCTACTAGTATTTATAGTATATGAACTGTTCTTAGTAAGAAAAGCTAAAAAAGATAAGAGAAGAAAGAAACCAGTCGAGGTTAGTTACCTGATAGGAAAATATAATCTTGACTTAGATAAATTAAACTATAAGAGACTCTTAAATATAATCAGTGCTGTTAGTGCATTTGATATTTCTCTAGTAGTAACAATAGTCTCATTATTAGATAGTTTCTACTTACAATTACTAATAGGCTTTGTCTTAATAATGCTATTAATACTAGTAAGTTATGATATAGTAGGAAGAATATATAAAAAGAAAGGATGTTGTAAGAATGCTTAATTTTAATGAAATAGAAGAAAAATGGGAAAAGAAATGGGAAGAAGATAAACTATATAAATTTGATAATAAAAGTGATAAAAAGAAACTTTATTGTCTAGAGATGTTTAGTTATCCTAGTGGTGCTAAACTACATTTAGGACATTGGTATAACTATAGTGTCGCTGATACTTGGGCTAGATTTAAAAAGATGGATGGTTATAATTTATTTCATCCAATGGGATTTGATGCCTTTGGACTACCTGCAGAAAACTATGCTATAAAAACAGGAATACATCCTGCTATTAGTACAGATAAGAATATTGAAACAATGGAAAAACAATTAAGAAGAATAGGTGGTTCTTGGGATTGGGACTATGAAATTAAAACTTGTAAAGAAGATTACTATAAATGGACACAATGGATGTTTTTAAAACTTTATGAAAAAGGACTAGCTTATAAGAAAGAAGCTCCTGTTAATTTCTGTCCATCTTGTAATACTGTCTTAGCTAATGAACAAGTAATAGCAGGAAACTGTGAAAGATGTGGAAGTACTGTTATTAGAAAGAATATGAGTCAATGGTTCTTTAAAATTACTGATTATGCTGAAGAACTATTAAATGACTTAGATAAATTAGATTGGCCTGATAGAACTAAAAACCTTCAACGTAATTGGATAGGTAAAAGTGTAGGAGCTTATGTTGACTTTAAAGTTGACGGTACTAATGAAAAATTTACAGTATTTACAACTAGATCTGATACTTTATTTGGAGCAACCTACTGCGTTTTAGCACCTGAATTACCATTAGTTGACAAGATAACTACTAAAGAACAAAAAGAAGCTGTTGATAAATATAAAGAAGAAGCTTGTAAACAAAGTGATATTGAAAGAACAAGTACTACTAAAGAAAAGACTGGTGTCTTTACAGGTGCTTATGCAATTAATCCTGTAAATGGTAAAAAAATACCAATTTGGATTAGTGACTATGTATTATCAACTTATGGAACAGGAGCTATTATGGCCGTTCCTGCCCACGATGAAAGAGATTATGAATTTGCTAAAAAATTTAATATTCCAATTATTCAAGTCTTGGCAAAATCATTTTATGGTACTGGAAATTCAGCTATTAAAGAAGGAATGCCAATTACAGAAAGAAATGTTGTAAATGTCATAGTAAAGCATCCAACAGAAGATAAATATTTGTGTGTGAAAAATAAAGAATTTAATTGGATTGATTTTGTAATGGGTGGAATTGAAGAAAAAGAAACACCTAGAGAAGCAGCTATAAGAGAAGTAAAAGAAGAAACAGGTTATACAGATATTGAAATACTAAAAGATCTTGATTTTATTTATTATGATAACTTCTATGCTGCTCATAAAAAAGTAAATAGACATATTACTTGTTATACTGTAATTGCAAAATTAAATACTTTAAATCAAATTGAAAGAACAGAACAAGAAAAAAATTTAGCAGATGTTATATGGATTAATAAAAATGAATTACTTGATTCACTAACAACAGAAGCTCATAAATATGATGCAACAAGATATTTTAATAATGAAGGAGCATTTACAGAAGATGGAATTCATATTAATTCTGATTTCCTAAATGGTTTAAATAAAGAAGATGCTCTAAATAAAATGAATGCTTATTTAGAAGAAAAAGGCTATGGAAAGAAGACTACAACTTATAAATTAAGAGATTGGTTAGTATCTCGTCAAAGATATTGGGGCGCTCCTATTCCTATTATTTACTGTGAAGACTGTGGAATAGTACCAGTTCCTGAAAAAGATTTACCAGTAAAATTACCAATGGCTGTAGAATTTACTCCAGATGGTGAAAGTCCACTTAAAAAATGTAATGAGTTTATGAATTGTACTTGTCCAAAATGTGGTAAGAAAGCAGTAAGAGAAGCAGATACCCTAGATACATTTGTCTGCTCTAGTTGGTATTATTTAAGATATCCAGATGCTCATAATGATAAAGAACCATTTAATAAGGAATTAATTAATAAAATATTACCTGTTGATAAATATATAGGTGGAGTAGAACACGCTTGTATGCACTTACTATATGCAAGATTCTTTACTAAAGCTTTAAGAGATATGGGTTATCTAAACTTTGATGAACCATTCTTATCATTAGTACATCAAGGTACAATATTAGGACCAGATGGTGAAAAAATGTCTAAATCTAAAGGTAATACCGTAGCACCAGATTCATTAGTAGAAGAATATGGAGCAGATGTCCTAAGAGGATATTTAATGTTTGGATTTAACTATATAGATGGTGGACCTTGGACTGATGATGGTATAGTTGCTATCAATAAATTTTATCGTAAAGTAGAGCGACTTACTAATGCTATTAAAGAAAGTGATGAAAGAATTTCTGATATAGATAAAGTATTACATAATTCTCTAAAAGTAATAAGAGAAGACTTAGATAAATTTCAATTTAATACATCTATGGCTAAAATAATGGAATATACAAATATCTTAGTAAAATATGAAAAGAGTAGTATTCCAAGATACTATATTGAACAACTTCTTTTAATGCTTGCGCCATTCGCTCCTCATATAACAGAAGAGTTATGGGCTTCTATTGGAAATAAATATTCTATACATAATGAAACTTATCCAATGTATGATGAAAAATATCTAGTAGAAACAGAAAAAGAAATAGCAGTTCAAGTAAATGGTAAAGTACGTGCTACTATCACAATAAATATTGATGATAGTGAAGAAATAGTTAAAGAAAAAGCTTTAAAAGAAGATAATGTAAAAAGATTCACTGATGATAAAGAAATTGTTAAGATAATAGTTATCAAAGGCAAAATAATAAATATAGTTGTAAAATAGTTTTAAACAAGCAAAGTGGAAAAAGATAATTCTCTTTGCTTTTTTCCACAAATTTTGTGGAAAAAGTGTTTTAAAATATAGTAGAAAGGCTGTGACTATATGAAAGTAAAAATATTTGACTATGAAGATGAAAGTGATTTACAAACAGCAATGAATGAATTTTTAGGCGATTTAGATGGAGAAGTTGTAGATATTAAATATGCTGTTAGTTCTTTCCCAAGTGGAGAAGAGCAGATTTATTGTTTTTCCGCTATGATAATTTATTATTAAATTAACTTCTTTTTATGTTATACTATTAATAGTAATCTATGTTAAGGAGTTGACAATAGTATGAAAGAAGAATTAATTGATGTATTAAATGAGAATGGAATAAAAACAGGGAAAGTTTTACCACGTAGTGAAGTCCATAAACAAGGTTTATGGCATAGAGCTATTGTCGTAGCTATTATAAATGAAAAGAATGAAATTTTAATTCAACAAAGAAGTGCAAACAAAGAAAAAAATGCTAATATGTGGGATATATCAGTAGCAGGGCATCTTTCAGCAGGACAAGACTCTTTACAAGCTGCAAATAGAGAAATTAGTGAAGAGGTAACTGTTTGTTTAGGATATAATATTGAAGTAAAAGATTTTCGTTTTATGTTCTCTTTTAGAAAACAACAAGTTTTTTCAGAGAATTTTATTGAAAATCAATTTTATGATTTCTTTATATTAAGACAAATAGGTATAAATGAAAATAATCTTGGATTTCAAAAAGAGGAAGTACAAGCTATTAAATTTGTAAATATATCCACATTAAATGAAATGAGAGAAAATAATGAGTTAGTTGAAAGAGACGAATGTTATGATGCTTTAACAGATTATTTATTTAGAATTTAAGGTTACAAATAATATATTTACGAAAACCCGTACTATGAAAGATACGGGTTCAATGCTATACTATATATGAATACATTTATTTGGAATTAGGTGCTTTCTATAACATTTATAATCTTATAGAAAGGAGAAAGAGTGTATGACAAAAAGAGAAATAGCTTACTTTGTTATTATCCTTATCTTGTTATTCATAATCATCTCACTTATTTACTCATATAAATAAGACATCTAATTCCTTTGGGAATTAGATGCATATAAACCATTCTATGAAAGCATCTATTCTAATAGATGTATTCATTTTTATTTTATGCAAATCTCTTTGCTAAATACATAATATCATATTTCCATGTAATTGTCAAAGTATCAGATGTGAAAATTATTTAAATATAGTTTTAACTCCTAAATACTCTGGAAAATGTTTTCTTGCCATATCAGTATATTTAGGATCAATTACTAAATCATACTCTCCAACTAATTCAACAACTTCACCACCAAAGTTCTTTTTATAGTTGTATGAATTCTTTAATTTATTATTATCATCAGAAATATTACCAATTTCATATAAATTATAATATTTATAACCATTATTTATTGCATACTTAATCATTTCATAGTGAAGAGTATAAGACGCATCTAACTTATTATATTCATCTACAATTCCACCATTTAAGGCCACTACTTCATTACCTATAGTTATAAACATATAAATACCCATACTAACATCATCACTACATTTAGAAAAGTATTCTTTTAAACTATTTAATCTTTTAATCTCTTTTTCATCTTCAAGTTCTTTATCAATAAAATATTCTTCTGTCATCTTTGAATTGTGATAATTATCTATTCTAATTTCTTTATCTTTTATTACATCTGAAATCATCTTATCAATACTATTAATAACTTCATCGCTCTTAAAATAAACTTCTTTAAGTTGAATATTACCATCAAAAGATTGTTTTAATTCTTCATAAAATGTTTTAGTAGGCATAACAGTAAGATATCTTTTACTTTCATCATTTATAATGTTCATAAATTTATCTATATCCTTAAAATCAAAGTCTCTTACTTTAAATCCTAATCTTTCATTTCTTCTAACAGTCTGTCTAGCTTTAGGACTAAAGTTATTAAAAATATCATCTATATTCTTATCTTTCAAATTAATTCTACTAAGCCACTTAGGTTGAATCCTATCATTAACTTTAATAAAGTTAGCATTAGTAAGATTAACTTCTACAAAGTCATTATAGACTCCTCCCTCTATAATATTACCCTCATTATCTCTATCTCTTACTAAAATATAAGGATCAATTTTTAAGAATACTCCGTGTTTTTCTATAATAAACTTTTTAACTTCTTCTGTGAACTCTTTTAATAACTCTTCATTCTTATAATCTATTAAAAAACCACGAGGAGAATAGAATATCCTTATCTTATCTTTTTTTCTCTCATAAGAAAGAAGTAAACACGCTCCAACTATATGTTCTTTAATAAATCCCCCCACATAATAAGCGTGAAATTTATCTCCTTCCATAAATCTCCCCCAGAAAGATGTTTGTTGAAAACTACCTAAGGGGTGATTAAGAGCAAACTGGTCAAACTCTTTTTTCGTTAATTCTCTAAGTTCCATTAAATCACCTCTATCCTCTTTAATTATACAAGTTACTTTAAAACTTTTCAATAATATGGTATTATATTTAAAGAAATTGGAGGATGTAACATGGCAAAAATAAAGAGAAAGAAAAATAAAGAACTAAAACAAAATTCCTTTTTAAATGGAGCCTTTATTGCTACTCTAGGTATAGTAGGCAGTAAAATACTAGGTATGCTTTATGTAATACCATTTTATGCTATTATTGGAGGACAGGGAGGAGCCTTATATGGTTATGCCTATACAATCTATAATTTATTTCAATCTCTAAGCTGTGCAGGTATTCCTAATGCTATTAGTAAAATAATTAGTGAATATCAGACCTTAGGTTATTATAATGCTAAGGAGAAAGCTTTTAAACTAGGTAGACGTCTTGCTATCATCATGGGAATTACTATATTTTTAATTCTCTTTATCTTCGCTCCCTCTATTGCAAGAGCGATTCTTGGAGACTTAGAAGGTGGTAATACTCTAGAAGATGTAACAATGGTAGTAAGAGTAATTGCCACTGCTATACTTATTGTACCAACACTTAGTATTTATAGAGGTTATTTAGAAGGACATAAATTTATAACTCCTCCATCTGTTAGTCAAGTAATAGAACAACTCGCAAGAGTAATAGTAATCGTTGCAGGTAGTTTCCTTGCTATCAATGTCTTTGACTTATCCCTACAAACAGGAGTAGGTATTGCCGTATTCGGTGCTACTGCCGGTGCAATCGTCGCTTACTTCTACTTATTAGATAAAGTTAGAAAAAATAAAAAACAATTACATGAAAAGACTGTCGATGTAGATGAACCATTAATTAAAACTAAAGAAATTTTAATAAAGATATTATGGTATGCCCTACCTTTCATTATGATAGATGTATTTAAATCTTGTTATGACTTTATTGATATGACAACTATTGTTAAAACAATGGTAAATGATATCGGTTACACTACTAGAAATGCTGAAAACATTATGAGTGTAATCTCTACTTGGGGTAATAAAATCAATATGATAATTGTATCTATTTCAACAGGTATTATTGTAAGTCTAATACCAAATCTTACATCTGCTTCTGTTAAAAAAGATAAAAAAGATATTCATCATAAGATAAATCAAACTCTACAAGTATTACTATTCATATCAGTTCCTATGACTTTAGGACTATCTTTCTTAAGCGAACCTGTCTGGGAAGTATTCTATGGTAATAACAGTGAATATGGTGCCATTATAATTAAATACTTTGTCTTTGTCGCTTTAACAATATCAACTTATACAGCTTTAGTATCAATAGTACAAGTTTTA
>CALVUV010000069.1 GCA_944363685.1 uncultured Bacilli bacterium | reverse complement strand
ACAAAAATTTGACAAAAAAATAACCATTTTTCAATGGTTTCTACAGTTTTTATATTTTGTAAGTGTTTAAAACCCGAAATCCAGTTTTTATATTGATTAAGATATTTTAAAATATACCTAATATAGGTAAAACAAAAGAATTAATACATCTTAAAACAATGTTACTAATTAAAGATGTGATAAATATACTAAAAAAAAACGAAAAGTCAATAAATTTAAGAGAAAGACTTTTTATTATTTGTTTTTTTTGGTAAAATACATTATGCAAGGAGATGTTAGAATGGGACTATTTACAAGAATTTTTGACCATGAATATAAAGAACTTAAGAAATTTTCATCACAAGCCGATAAAATAGTAGCTCTTGATGAAGAAATGACTAAGTTAAGTGATGATGAATTAAAACATAAAACAGAAGAATTTAAGGAAAGATTAGAAAGTGGAGAAACACTAGAAGATATATTAATAGAAGCTTTTGCAGTAGCAAGAGAAGCTGCTTACCGTGTTATTGGAGAAAAGCCTTTCTATGTTCAAGTATTAGGTGCACTTGCTATTCATTATGGTAATATAGCAGAAATGAAAACAGGTGAAGGTAAAACTTTAACATGTGTTATGCCTGCTTATTTAAATGCCTTAGAAGGAAAAGGAGTTCATATTATTACTGTTAATGAATATCTTGCCACTCGTGATGCTGAATGGATGGGTGGAATACATAGATTTTTAGGGCTAACTGTAGGTGTTAATACAAGAGATATGTCTCCTAAAGAAAAACAGGAAGCTTATAACTGTGATATTCTATACTCTACTAATAATGAAGTAGGTTTCGATTACTTAAGAGATAATATGGTAATTAGAAAAGAAAATAGAGTACAACGTCCTTTAAACTTTGCTATTGTCGATGAGGTTGACTCTATTCTAATTGATGAAGCAAGAACTCCATTAATTATATCAGGAGGCGCAAGGCATAGTGCTAATCTCTATATAGAAGCAGATAAATTTGCAAAGTCTTTAAAAGAAGATGATGATTATATTTGTGATGAAACAGGTAAAAGTACAATTAGTGTATCTTTAACTGACGCAGGTAGTGCTAAAGCAGAGAAAATGTTTAAAATAAAAAATCTATATGAAATAGAAAATGCAACATTAGTACATTATATTAATCAGGCTTTACGTGCTAACTATGCTATGAAGAAAGATGTAGATTATGTTGTTCAAGATGATGAAATAGTAATAGTAGACCAATTTACAGGACGTTTAATGAAAGGAAGAGCCTATAGTGATGGACTTCATCAAGCTATAGAAGCTAAAGAAGGAGTTAATATTAATCAAGAAACAAAAACTCTTGCCACTATTACATTCCAAAATTTATTTAGAATGTATAAAAAACTATCAGGTATGACTGGTACTGCTAAAACAGAAGAAGAAGAGTTTAGAGATATTTATAATATGTATGTTATTGAAATACCTACTAATAAACCAGTTATAAGAGTAGATGCTCCTGATTTAGTTTTCGCTACACGTAGTGCTAAATATAAGGCAATTATTAATGAAGTTAAAAGTCGTTATGATAAAGGACAACCTGTCTTAATTGGTACTATAGCAATTGAAACAAGTGAACTTATAAGTGATTTATTAAAGAAAGCACATATTCCTCACGAAATATTAAATGCTAAGAATCACGCTCGTGAAGCCGAAATAATTTCTAAAATTGGAGAACACCGTTCTGTAACTATTGCAACCAATATGGCAGGACGTGGTACTGATATTAAATTATCAGATAAAATAAGAGAACTAGGTGGACTTTGTGTAATCGGTACTGAACGTCATGAATCACGTCGTATTGATAATCAGTTAAGAGGTCGTTCTGGACGTCAAGGAGATCCAGGGTATACACAGTTCTTTGTCTCTATGGAAGATGACTTAATGATCAGATTTGGTAGTGAAAGAATTAGAGAAATGATGAAAAGTTTTGGTTTTGGAGATCAAGCTATTCAAAGTAAAACCTTTACAAAAGCAATCGGTACCGCTCAAAAAAGAGTTGAAGGAAATAACTATGATGCTAGAAAACACTTATTACAATATGATGATGTTATGAATACTCAAAGAGAAATTATGTATGGAAAACGTAATGAAATATTAGATAGTGATTCTATTCACGAAACAGTATTAAACTCAATTCATAATCATATTACAGATTTAGTTAAATCAAGAAATGTAGACAGTGTTATTACAGATGAAGAGTTACAAAGTATTACAGAATTTGCAAATGAAAACTTATTAAAGAATGATATAACTAAAGACGAGTTAGATTCTAAAAATGCTGATGAATTAATAGAATATCTTTATGAAAAAGCAAAAGAAGAATATGAAAATAAGATTAAAGAAGTTCCTGTAGAAATAAGTAATGAATTTGAAAAAGCTTTATCATTACAAGTAATAGATAACTATTGGATGGAACAAATAAATGTTATGTCTCACTTAAGAGAAGGAATTTATCTACGTCAGTATGGACAAGATGATCCATTAAGAGCATATACAACAGAAGGATATGGACTATTTGATGATATGCTTCAAAAAATTGATAGAGATATTACAGTATTCTTACTTAAAGCAGAAATTAGACAAAATGTTGAAAGAAAACAAGTAGCAAAAGAAGCAAGAACAAATGATACTAAAGATACTAAAAAAACTCCAAAAAGAGTAAAAAAAGTAGGTAGAAATGACCCATGTCCATGTGGAAGTGGTAAGAAATATAAACAATGCTGTGGAAAATAAGAATAGAAAAGCGTTAACATATAAAAGTATGTAAACGCTTTTTCTATGTCAAATTATGGAAAGTCAAATCTTTCTTTCATATATTTTTAAAATCCCGTGATATAATTAAGGTAAGAAAGGAATGATTAAATGAAAGGATTAAGAATATTCCAATATGGATGTGGAAAAATGAGTGTTTGTACCATGCGTTATGTAATTGAAAATGGAGGAGAAATAGTTGGTGCAGTAGATATCAATCCTGATGTAATAGGAAAAGATATTGGAGAAATAATAGGTACTGAGAAAGTAGGAGTTGTTGTTGAAAGTGTAGATAAAGCAGAAGAACTTCTAACTGAATTAAAACCTGATTGTGCAATAGTTACAACTATGAGTCTTCTAGCAGACGTAGAAGAAGCCTTAATGCTTTGTGCTAAGTGTGGAGTTAACGCTATTACAACTTGTGAAGAAGCGTTCTTCCCAATGAACTCTAATCCAAACTTAACAGAGAAAATTGATAAACTTGCTAAAGAAAATAATTGTACAATTACAGGTAGTGGTTATCAAGATGCTTTTTGGGGTAACTTAATTACAACTTTAGTAGGAGCTACTCATAATATTACCAAAATTAAAGGAAGTTCTTCTTATAATGTAGAAGACTATGGTATTGCCCTAGCTAAAGCTCACGGTGCAGGACTTACAAAAGAAGAGTTTGAAGATCAAGTAGCAAGTGATGATGAAATAAGTGATGAGGAAAGAAGAAAAGTAATTGAAAGCGGCGCTTATGCTCCATCATATATGTGGAATGTAAATGGCTGGCTTTGTGATAAACTTGGTCTAACAGTAATAAGTCAAAGTCAAAAATGTGTACCTCAATTCAATGATTATGATATTGAATCAAGTACTTTAGGAATGACTGTTAAAGCTGGTATGGCTACTGGTATGAGTGCTGTCGTTACAACAGAAACAAAGGAAGGAATAACTTTAGAAACAGAATGTATTGGTAAAGTTTATAACAAAGATGAATTTGATAAGAATATTTGGACAGTATATGGAGAACCTGATACAACTCTAGTAATCGAAAAACCAAGAACTGTTGAATTAACTTGTGCTACTATAGTAAATAGAATACCTGATGTAATAGCATCATCCCCAGGATTTATTCCAACATCACGTATGGGAGAATTAAAGTCGATAATAAATAATTAAATCAAAAAGGCTCATATGAGTCTTTTATTATTTAAATAATATCTTTCTAAGAGATTTAGCAATTTCATCTTTTGTCTCACACTCTCTATAAATACCTTCTTCATTAATTATAGTAGCATAATGTTTCCCATTCCCAACTCTAGATAAATCATTCGCTACAATATAGTCAGCATTATTCTTTTCTCTTAAATTAGATGCTACCCTAAGTAACTCTTCTTTAGAAACACCATCAAGTAACTTAAAACCAATTAGTTTAATATTAGGATTAAACTCTTTAATACTTTTAATAACTTTAGGAGTAAGACCTAATTTTACCATTAAATTGTCTTGATATGATGATATCTTATGAGTATTATCAGTAATAACATCAGGATTTTTAATAACTTCTAAAATAGTATTTTCAAGCTCTTCTATAGATAAACCTTTATTATATATATTTCTAGCAATTAAAGATGCAAGTATCTCCCCTGTAATAGCATATTCTCCATAATAATCCCCAACTGCAGCAGAATGAACTACTCCATAAATATCATTATTAGTAATAATATCTTTTAAAGCATTAAGTAAATCTAAAGCCGATTCTATTTGTACAAGTTCAAGTTTTTCACTCTTAGTTTTTGGTTTATAAGCAAGTTTAGGAGATAAGTAATATAATTTACCAAGATCATCTTCCTTCAACAACTCATCTGCAATTTTTACCCCTAATGCACCAGTAGACATATTAGTAATTTTCATAACTGCATCAATTCTCTCATTAGTAGGACCACTTGTTACAATTATATTTTTCTTAGTAATATTACCTACCTTCTTACCATTAGTTAAAGATAAATTATTACTAGGTAACAATATAAATCTCCTAGGACTTATAACATTAATAACATCATCACTTATATTATTCATATTTCTTCCTCCTCAATTGCATTATACTTAAAAACGTGATATAAGTATAATATATATTATTTATATTAAATATAAGGAGAAATTATATGAATATTAACTATGAACTATATAAAATATTTTATGAAGTAGTAATAAATGGTAGTATTTCTAAAGCTGCTAGTTCAATGTATATATCCCAACCTGCCGTTACCCAGTCAATTAAGAACTTAGAAGAAAAACTAGGTGGTAAACTCTTAATAAGAACAAAGAAAGGTATAGTCTTAACAGAAGAAGGAAAAGTTCTTTTTGATTATATAAAAAAAGGAGTAGAAAATTTTAAAAATGGTGAAAATGCTTTTCTAAACTATCTTAATTTAGACAGTGGTTCTATTAGAATAGGAGCAAGTACAACTATAACAAGAAATATTGTTATGCCATATCTTAAAGAATTCCATAAAAAATATCCTAAAGTAGATATAAAAATAACAAATGATTTAACCCCTAACCTTATAACATCTTTAAGAAATGGTGATCTAGACTTATTAGTTGCAAATCTTCCTATAGAAGAGAATAAAGATTTAAAAGTAATTTCTATTTGTGAAGTCCAAGATATCTTTGTAGGTAATCTAGACTATTATAATAAAACAAAAGGTCATCTAAAAATAGAAGAATTATTTAATTATCCTTTAATTACCCAAAAAGAACCTAGTAATACAAGAAGATTTTTAAATAAATATCTAAAGAGTAATAATATTTCTACAAATATTCCCAATGAGATAGTTAGTTATAGTCTTATTATAGATTTTGTTAAAGCAGGTTTTGGTATTGGTTATGCCACTAAAGAATTTATAGAAGATGACTTAAAAGAAAAAAGACTATATGAAATTAAAGTGACACCTAAAGTTCCTAAAAGAGAAGTTGGCATAGTTACATTAAATAAAACTATTCCTAATTATAGTGCTAAAAAGTTAATTGAATTAATGCAAATAAATTAGTGTTATACTAATATAAAACAGGAGGTACTTATGGTTGAAATAAATAAGGAAAAAGATACGAATGGTTATGAAAAGTTCAAAATAACAACTGATGAAGGAAACTTTAATATAATGTTTGGAGGCAATCTAGATTTATATTGGTCTTACTGGCCAAAAGAAAATATTAAGGATTGGCCTTTATTTAAAACTTTCACTATTACCAAAGAAAATTATTTTCTATATCAAAAAGTAGACGAACTATATGAAAATATTAAAGAACAAAGGCCTTATCAAAAAAATGAGAAAGATGAATATGCAACTTTTTTAGAGGAACTGGACTTAGGAACTCTAAATGAGACTTCAAAAATTGACTATACTTATGAAAAATTATTTCAAGATGGTATTATTAAATGGTATTCAGATGATGCTCCACTAGAAGAAGCTAGCAGTTTAGAAATAAAAAAACAAGAAGATGCATATTCTATAACATTTTTTCAAGGCAAAGAAGAATATGATTTTCCTACTTACACAGTTCGTTTTAGAAATAGTGGCAGTAGATATCATCCATATAACTTTACTTTTATGAATATGTATAATAGTTTAAGTGAATATGATCCTAATTACCATCAAATTCATATAGAAGAATATTTATATAATAAAAAATTACAAAAAATAAAAAAATAAGGAGCCAAAATTGGCTCCTAAATCTATATATATGAGGATCTTCACACTTATCAGTGAACCTTCCTCATTAATACTATATGCACAATTTAGAAAAATATACAAAAATATTTTGTTATAAAAATAAATATCTTGTATAATACTAATAAAGAGAGTTGGTAAAAATGAATAAGAATGAATTAATGAGAGAATTAACAAGTGAAAAAGAAGAAATACTAAGTTTATGGAGGTCACTTTGACACTGATAATAAACTTAAAGAACAAGAAGAATTAGAAAAAGAAACAACTAAAGAAGGCTTTTGGAGTGATCCTAGTAAAGCTGAATCTATTATTAGTGATTTAAAGAGTTTAAAAGAAAGAACTACAAAACTAATAGACTTAAAGAACAAAATATTAGATTCCATAGAACTTTTAGAAATGTTAGATGAAGAAAGTGATAAAGAATTATTACAAACAATTGAGGAAGATAACAAAAATATAAAAGATGACTTAAAGGATTTAAGTATCTATCTACTCTTTAGTAAACCATATGATAAAAATAACTGTATCGTTGAAATACATCCAGGAGCAGGAGGAACTGAATCCTGTGACTGGGCTAATATGCTTTATAGAATGTATACAAGATACTGTGAGAAAAAGAACTTTAAAATAGAACTACTTGA
>CALVUV010000068.1 GCA_944363685.1 uncultured Bacilli bacterium | reverse complement strand
TTCTTTTATTGGATATATTAAGAATATCAAAAAAGGTTGTTTATTTCAATTTTAAAAGGTAAATGACTCAGGATAATATCTGGGTCATCTTTATATCGTTTCAAAAACTGTCCGGTTATAAGGTGATTTCATAATATGATAAAGACCTAGATTTTAATTTTTCTAGGTCCTTTTTGGGTTAAATTATCTTTACTTGCTATTAAACATTCTTTTGTTAATTTAATTATGTCTTCTTCTTCTCTTTCTAATTTCTCAGCTACTTCACTACTACTAAATGGATGATTATTATAGAATCCTAAACGTAATGCTAATGCATATTGATCATTTATATCTCTTGTTTCTGCATATTCTCCATATACTGATGTATTAAGCTTATAGATTCCTTCTATAATATAATCATTACTTTTACCATATTCTCTTATATTATTTAATTCATCTTCTGTTAATGGAATACATCTTTGACTATTAAAATTGTCTTTTATTAAAACATCTTCCTTAAAACTTTCCCAATTTTCAGTAATACTATCTAATACCTTTATATCAGTAGCGGCACTTTCTAATACTTTTCTTTTTATTTTAGATATTTTATTCTTACCATATTGGTGGTTTCTTCCTACTTCTTCATTAGTTCTATATCCTGTTTCTGTTGGTGTATATAACTCTCTCATAATTTGTATTTCTTCTTGAGTAGGCATATAACCATCTTCTAGTTTTTCTCTTTCTAATTTAGAATATAGATAATTTACTAATATTTCTATATTATAATAACCAATATTTGCAATAATTTCATTTAAAGGTAAATCGTTAAAGAATGCTTCATTTATATTTTTTACTATATCTTTCATACTTTTAGGTAGTAATAGTAATTCATTTTCATCAATATTTCTATGTAAATATAAAGCTTTTTCCTTAGTAGTTTTACTTGTATTATTATCAGTTATTATTAATTCTAAAACTGATTTTATTCGATTATATTCTAATGATAATTGTTCTCCAATTTTCTTGTTTGTAAATTCATTATATCTAACAGTTTTTATAATGTCTGGATATATCTTTAATATTTCTTTTCTAAAATCTTCTTCTTTATATAATCTATTAAATATTCTATCTCTTTGACCTTTATATGCGGTAGATTCTTTATACTTTAAAAATTCATTAATTTCTTTATCAGATATCTTCTCTTTTTCTTGTTTTAATACTAGCTCTAATATTTGTCTATCTCTTACAGTACTAATAGTTCTAACTTTTAAAATATCCTCATAGATACTTAAAGCTTCATTTAATAAAATATTACTTTTCAATATTCTTTTGTAAAGAGCATTAATTTGATTTTGTAAAAGTTGGCTATTTCTTCAACATCACATATTTTAATAAATTCAATTTCTGTTAAGTTTTCTTCATATTTTCTTTTTATATTTTTTATTAGTTTAATATTTCCTTCTGTTAATTTGTCTTTTTTTATTTTTGGTTTTATTTTCTTTTCTACTTTTTTAGTAGTAACTGGTATATAAAAATCAATTTTTAAATCTAAATGTTTTGCTTTCTTTACTAAAAGACTAGAAACATCTCCATATTTGTCTGTTACTTTTTTCATATTTTTAGGTATTTTTAAAATATTAAAGATATGAGTAATTCTTTTTTGCATGTGCTTATAATTAGTGTTATATTTCGTTACAAGTTCTTTAACATTTAAACTTCTTTTATTTATTTTTCCAATTAGATAACCTAGTATTTCTAGATCTTCATCATTTAATGTACTTTTGCTTCTATAAAATTCTCTTCTTTTTTCTAATTGTTCTTGATAATTAGGGAAAGTTTTTAGAACGGTATTAGGTTCATTTTCTCTTAATGTTTCAAAGGTTGTTAGAATATTATTAGTTCTTATATTACTAATTTCTGAAGTTCTTGCTATTTCTTCTAAATTTGGAAAAGTATTGGTTGTATTACCTAAATATAAATTAATTACATCTATTTCTATTTTACTAAATTCATATTCTTTTTTGTTTCTCTTTTTTAATAATCCATTCATAAAAAATATAAATGGTACAGGAGTAGATTCCTTATAAGTATTTACAGCTTCATTAAAAATTTCATCTATTTCTTCATCAGTAATATTTTCAATACCTAAATTTTTAGCAGTTTCTAATAGTTTATCTTTATAAAATTTTTCTTTAGCATTATTTCCTTTTTTTAATTCTAAAATATTATTATAATCATTTTTCATATTCTTCCTCTTTTCTATATTTTTTTAGTTAAAGTTTTAGAAAAACTTGTAATTGTTGGAGCTTTTCTAATTGTTAAATTTCTTCTAAATAAATTTATATTTTTAATTTTTATTTTTTTCTTTAAAAAATATTCTTTTAATTTTTCATCTTGATTAATCTTTAAATGTAATCTTCTTAAAGCATTTGTATATGATATTCTATTTTTATATCCTAATTCTCTAGCTTTTTCAGTACTTGTTTTTTCATCATCTAAAGTATTTAGTATTTCTGTTTCTTTTATGGTTAAACCTAAGGTAGTAAGATATAAAAGTCTATAAGTATTTGGATATGACTCTTTAAATAATTCTTTATCAATTTTGGTAGTTAAATAATCTACTTTATATTTTAATTTAGTTTTATCTTTTATTGGCCCATTAAAAAGACTATTTTCTTTTTCAAAATTTTCTATTATTTTTAAATCATCAATGGAAATAGATAATTTTTTACTTATAGCATATTTTTTAATACCAGGATAAATTATAATCGCTTCCTTCATTTTATCCTCATTTTTTATTAAGTTATTTAATACATAATTTAATATAGTTTTAAATTCTTTTCTATTATTATAATCTACTTCGTCAATAGTAATTAGTCCTAAGTCTAATTGTTTTAGTGTTAATATTAATTTATATTCTTTTTTAGTTAAAGCAGGTACTTTATTGTTTAATAATTCAGTTAATCTTTTATTAAATAACTCTCTTAAAAATAAAGAAAAAGATTTTCTAAATTTATTTTCCGCTTCATCTAGAACATTATCTATAAATTTTTCTTTTATATCATCTTTTAAATTTAGATGTTCTATTTTTCTATATAATATACTTTTATATATCATTTTTTCTTGATTATTTAACTTCATAAGAAAATTCCCCCCGTTAATTAGCTTTATATTTTAATACTTTTTTTAAATATTTGCAAATAATATGTTATACTTTTATTGGAAGGGATGATACTATGAATTTTAAAATTGAAAGAATAAATCATATGATAAGAGAAGAAGTTAGTAAAATATTAATGTTAGAGATTAAGGATGAAGATATTAAGTTTGTAACTGTTACAGATTGTGATACTTCTAATGATCTTAGTTATGCTAAAATATATGTTACAGTTTTAGAGCAAGAAAAAAAAGAAGAGACTTTAAAGGCTTTAAATAAAGCTTCTAGTTTTATTAGAAGTGAACTTGCTAAAAGAATAGATATTAGAAATATTCCAGAGTTGAAGTTTTATTATGATGAATCAATTAATTATGGAGAGAAAATTGATAAGATTATAGATGAAATTAATGAGGGAGAGAATGGATTATAAAATAGTTGTTAATAAAGATAAGCTTTATGATAAGAATTATTTTTCTAATAGAGAATTAAAAGTGGTTAGTAATTCTTTAGATGAAGAGTACCTGCTAGAAAAGAGAACTTTAAGGGCTTATTTATCTTTAAAAGATGATTTAGAAAAAGATAATATATTTATTGATATAATTAGTGGTTATAGAAGTATAGAAGAGCAGGAAGAGATTATAGAGTTATTTACTAAAAAATATGGTAGTGATTATGTAAATAAGTATGTAGCAGGAGTTAATGCTAGTGAACATCATACGGGGCTTTGTTTTGATATTGGCTTAATTATTGATAATAAGTTAGTTTATGATAGTGATGAGCTTTTAAAGTATGATGATATATTTATAAAAATAATAGAAAAGTTACCTAAATATGGACTTATTCTTAGATATCCTAAAGATAAAGAGATGGTTACTAAATATAATTATGAACCATGGCATTATAGATATGTAGGTAATGTTACTGCTAGTCTTATTAGAAGTAATAATCTCTGTTTAGAAGAGTATGATGAATTATATAATAAGAGTGGAGTTATTTTGATAAATAAACCTAAGGGTATTACTTCAAGAGATGTTGTTAATAGAGTAAGTGAAGTTTTTGATACTAGGAAAGTTGGTCATAATGGTACTCTTGATCCTTTAGCAGAGGGAGTATTAGTTGTTACTATTAATAAAGCTTGTAAGATTAATGAATTATTAACTAGTGAAGATAAAGAGTATGTTGCAGGTGTTAAAGTGGGATTAGAGACTGATACTTTAGATATAGAAGGTAAGGTAGTAAAAGAAAGTGATAAGAGGATATCTAGAGATATGTTAGATAATTTATTTAAGAGTTTTCCTAATAAATATTTACAAGAAGTACCCAAATACTCTGCAGTTAAAATAGATGGTAAAAAATTATATGAATATGCTAGAGAAGAAAAAGAGGTTAGTTTACCTAAAAGAGAAGTTTTAATTAAAGAATTAGAATTAATTAGTTATGATGATAGTTCTTTTAAATTTAGATGTGTTGTGTCTAAAGGAACTTATATTAGAAGTTTAATTAAAGATATGGGGGATATTTTAGATATACCTTGTACTATGGAAAGTTTAGTTAGAACTAGACAAGGGAAGTTCTTAATAGATGATACTGTTAATTTAGATAGTGTTAATATAAGTAGTAAATTAATTACTATTAGTGATGCTTTAGATATTAAAAGAATAGAGATAGATGATAAAGAGTATAATTTAATTTGTAATGGTGCATCTATTAGTAATCATTATAATATTAAAGATAAAGTATTATTCATTAAAGATAATAGAGTAATAGCGTTATATCAGAATGTTAATAATAATTTAAAGTGCTATAAAATGTTAAAATGAGACTATTTAAGTCTCATTTTTATATCATTACTTATTAAATCAGTACAAGTATTAATAAATTGTTTAACATTATCTATATTAAATGAATATGTTTTTTCTTTTTTACTATTTTCAATAATTATTCCCATCTGATCTACTATTATTTGTAATTTATCAAGAGGTATTTCCGTAAATTTAACTTTAGGTATTTCTATTTCTTCATAAAATAAAGATAAATCTAAGTTATATTCTTCTATTAATAATATATTTAAATTAGTATAATCATTATAAATAAGTTTATTAATTTCTTCTTTACTACATTTTAAAGTATCTCCATTAAGTAAAGTGATACTTGTCTTTAAATTAGTTATTTCATTAAAGAAGTATTTAAACCATAAATAATCAGTAAATAAATGAATATAATATCCCATTATAAAAGGTATATTTAAGGAATTATTATATTTCTTTAAGAATAAGTTTAAATTAGGAATTCTATTTTCATCTAAAAAATGAGATATTTTCCTATCTTGTCCTATATGTTTACTTATATCAGGAGCGATTGTACCTAAAAATAATTCTTTTTCATTCATCTTTAACTGTTCATTTAACTTTTTTGCTACTGCTATATGTATTATTGCACTTGCCATATTATCACCATTTTAATTTTAGCATAGGGAAAATGTTTTGACAATATGAATACTTTGTGATATAATCTACAAGGCTTATTAAAGGGGGAACTTATTATGAAAATATATAAAAAAGTTATATCTTTATTATTAATGGGTGGTCTTGCTATTAATATGGGAGGTTGTTCTAGTAAAAAAATAGATAATATAGATATGTCTTTAGAAGAGATGGTAGATTTAAATAGTGATAATACTTATTTAGATGATGTAAATAAAGAAATTACTTTAAAAGAGGGGGAAAAACTAAATATTATTAAAGCTAGTGATGTGTTAGAAGAAAATATTAAAATAAAACAGTTGCTTGATTCTGTTGAGATAAGTTCTTATAGTGATGAAGAGTTAGTAGATAGTGATTTATCTTTAGAAGAAGTAGAAAAATATATTGAATCTTTTAATTCTTTAGATGATGAGAGTTTAAAAAAACTTTATAGTTTAAAAGTTTATATAGATAAATGGTTAAAGGATAATACTTATAATATTACAGAAGAGTTATTATTAACATCAATTAAAACGACTGTGGCGCCTTTAATTTATAGTGATAGTGAAGATTATGATAAAATTACTATTTCTTCTAATTATGATCCTATGAAAGGTACTATAGAGTATTATGATGAAGAGTTAAAGAGTGATGTTTCTTTATCTATTGATATAGATAATTATGTATATAAGGATATGACTAGTTTATATAGTCTTCAAACTTATGATGAGAGTGATAGTTTAAATTATGATAATGTTTTAGTTGTTTTAAATCAAAATAAGTACTTATTAGGTGAAGATTTAGAAATAGATGGAGATTATATTATTAGTAATACTAATGAAAAAGAGATTGTAAAGCATTTACAAAAGTGTGACTTTTAAGTTAAAATGTCCGCTTTTTTAAATCAGTTTACAAGTTAAAATGTCCTATAAAAAAATACTATGGTAAAAATTGAATTTTAAGTTAAAATGTCCTATAATACGCTCTCGGAAAGGGGGTGTATTTTAAATGGCTAAAGTATCTGATAAGGAATTATATAGTGAAATTATCAAAAAAGTTATTTCTAAAGAATTAACCCAAAAAGAGGCTGCAGTAAAATTAGGTATAAGTGATAGGCAGGTTCGAAGACTTGTCACTAAGTACAAGGACATAGGTGAAGATGCCTTTGTTCATAAGAATGCTGGTAATCCTAGTCACAATAAAAAAATCCCAGATGATATATCAACTGAGATCATAAATGATTACTTAACCAACTTTTATGATTATAGTTTTACTCATTTTTATGAAGAGCAAGGTTATAAATATGGTATTTCTTCTTCTACTATGGTTACCATATTTACAATTAATAATATTATTTCTCCCTATGCCCAACATAAAACAGTTAAATTATATAATGAAAACATGAAAAAAGCAATAAGAGATAACTCTATAACAGAGCCACAGGAAAAATTATTTGAACAAAGAAAACAAGAAGAGTTTGATAAACATATTAGAAAATCTAATCTACATTATTCTTTTGGCGAAGAAGTTCAAATGGATGCAGCCTTTTGGGTTTGGTTTGGTACAGAAGAGACTGCATTACATTTAGCAGTAGACAAAGCAACAAAGAAAGTGTTAT
>CALVUV010000067.1 GCA_944363685.1 uncultured Bacilli bacterium | reverse complement strand
TGATAACTAATATTAGATTTAAAAATATTAATATAAAAAATGAAGACGATGTTAGAAATATTTTAGAAACTAATAATAATTCTTATTTGTAAATAAAAAAAGAAGTAAGCTATAAACTTATTTCTTTTAATAATCTAATACTTAATAATACATAGTAGAAGTTTGATTAGCAATTACTGTACTTACAGCAATTACTAATACTATAAATGTAATTATATAAGTAGTTGTTATAGTCAAAGCTAAACTATATGGTATTCTTTCTTTATTAATTTTATAATGTTTTAATAATGTTTGAGTGGTACTTACAAAATATAATATTGTACCAATTAATGCTATAACTATTCCTACTTTGTAAGATATAAAACAACCAATACATGCAAGAATCATAGTAAGAATTGTAATAGATGTAGCATTACCATATAAAGCTAAATAATCTCTGAATCTCTTTTCACTTTTAAATACAGTACTCATAAATAATCTACTCATTAAACATAAAGCAAAAAGGAAAGCAATCATAGTAATAACACCGATTATAAATGGTTCAAAGAAAGGAACATTACTAACAGAATATAAACTACCACCTAAGGCATTTGATAATTCATTTATATCTTCAGTTAAGCCTTTATTTAAACTATCCATAAATAAATAAGTAAATAGTCCAAATACTAGAGCACTAATACCTGATAAAATAAAAGCTAATTTTATATTATTTGTATTACTATATTTTTTAATAGTATCAAAAGGTGTTATAAATATTTCTTTAAAGATATTAATTATGTTTTCTCCTATATTATTAGTATTAACCTCTTCTTTTTTATTTTTCTCACAATCACATGGTTTACCATCTTTTAGAGGTTTTCCACATTTTGTACAAAACTTTGCCATAAAATCATCTCCTTACTTAATTATAAATCCTAATAGCATACTACTAGAAAAGCTATCACTTAATAAAAACATTATTTCAATAGATAACATAGTTACAAATATTGCTAAGAACAATATAACTGGTATTGCTATACTAGCAGCAACTGTATAAACTGTTTGATTATTATTAGTATTTCCTATCTCTATCATTCCTTCATGAATATGAACAAAGAAACAAATAGCAAAAATTACTAATATAAATAAAGCAAGTAGGGGACTTATAAATGAGATAACTAAAGTAATAAGTAGTCCAACAGTAAAGAACATTTCACTAATACCTACTAAGCTAATAATATCTTTATAATTAATTTCTTCTTTAAATACTACAGAATGCATAACATAAAGTAATACTACTATTAAAACAGACATTGCAAAACAGAATATCCCTGAATTAAGTCCATAATTAGTATTAACATTAATATTAACTCCAAAACTAGATAATTGATTAGCAATGCTACCAATAGAATCTGTAATAGAACTTAAATCCAAACCTGCTTTAGCAAAAATATTATTTAAAAGGAAATTAATAGTAAGTCCAAATATAATAGCATTAACTACTATTGAACCTAAAGAGAAAGTTAAATTTTTTTCATCCGCTTCATTTTTTAATACTTTACTTGGATTCTTAAACATTCCTTTTAATATATCTAGGTAATCACCAACAACATTATCATTACTAACACTCTCTTTTTCACAATCACATGGTTTACCATCTTTTAAAGGTTTACCACATTTAGTACAAAACTTTGCCATATTATTAATCAATCCTTTCTAGAAAAAATAAGCATAAATATTTGGAAACCCATACGTATTAACTAACTTATAAGCACCATCTTCATAAATCATATAAGCAGTATAATAGTAATCACTATCATCATTTTTTGTTTCACTATTTTCTTTAGAAGTAGCAGTATAACTATAATCAATTTTCATACTAACTTCAAATATATAATCATTATCAATATACATACTCCTAATTTTACTATCAGTTATTTTAAAATTACTAACAGTAAAGTCTTTATCATTGTAATCATCAAGACTATCTTCATATTCACTTTGTAAATCTTTTAAATCATAATTACTTGCAAAATTACTTTTAACCTCGTCAAACTTTTTATTAGTAATTAATCCTTCCATCGCTTTTGTAAAAGCATTATTAGCACTATCTAATATTTTCTTTTGTTCTTCCTCACCAAAATCATCTTCATCTAAATCAATAGTATAGTCATAACTAGAAGGTGTAACTTCATCTTTTTTCGTATCACCCCAAGGTAGTTTAACTTCTATATTAGTATCAGCAGAAAATACTTGAGGTATAGTATAAACATCTGTATTTTTTAATTCATTATCATCATTATTTAAATATTTATCTGATAATTTAATACTATCAAAAGTAACTTCACTACCTTTAGGAACTTTAATATCATAATTCTTAACAACACTAATAGTTATTAAATTTTGATTATTTAAAGTCCAATTATCAAATATTAAATACTTTTTATCACTTTGTTTATTAAGTTCAAAAACTACTTCGTCTGTTTCAGTATCACTACCATTAGTAGCAGTAATATTAGTAATTACTTTAGCAGTTAAACCATCATCTTCATAAGTAACTTCTTTAACTTTATAATTATTTATTTTTACATCATCACTTAAAGTTTTTTCTATTATTTTCTTATAATTATCTTTAGTAATAAAAGTTTTATCTCCTGTATAATTAGCAGTCTCATAAAGAGTATCATAATCTCTATTATTAACAGCATCAATATAATTTTTAACAATATTATCAGGACTAGTAACATTATCTCCTATCTTATATAAGACCAATAAAACAACAATTACTATACAAGCTATGATTATTAATATTTTTTGTTTTTTAGAAAGTTTTTTATCATTAGTTTTCTTTTTATTGTTCTTTTTCTTTTCTTCAACATTTTTCTTAGAATTATTTTTTTCTTTTATCTTTTCCTCTTGCTCTAATTTCGCTCCACATTTTTCACAGAATAAAGCATCTTTTTCATTTTTCGCTCCGCATTCACCACAAAACACTACAATTCACTCCTTTATTTTTCAAATATTACATAAACATAATTATTATCATCAATATCTTCTCTATGTTTTAGTGTTACTTTATCATCAATAACATCAATAAGTAATTCATCTTCAGTAGGTCTACTATTATCTGATTTATTGTCAATATCATAGAGTTTAAGTTTATTACCATCAATTTCGTATTTACCATCTTCAGAATAGGCAACTCCAACATTTAAAGAATAAGTGTTATCATCATTGATAATTAGAGAATTACCATATCTAAGTGAAGTACCAAATATCTCACCTATACTATAGTTACTATCACTAGTTCTAGTTCCTTCATATTCACCAACTAAATCATCTAAAGTAATATCAGTTTCTTTACTATTATTAATCTCTTCAGGTTCTGTTAAGTCATTATCATTTATAACTTTGATAATAGAGTAGCCATAATCCATTTCTTTTACTTCACTACTTTCTATATCTAAATTATAGTAAATAATTTCTGCTGTGATGTCTTGACCTCTAATTTCACTAAAATGAAAAGTATTATTACCTAAATATTGTAGAGTTAAGTAATAACTAACAGGACCATATAATGTTTCTTCTTTATTATTACTATCTACACTAATTATAGAGTCCCCACTATTTGTATAATCATTATTTGATTTAACAAGATAAATCTTATCATCTAAGAATATTTCTCCACCACTACTAGATTCATACTCTCTAGTCTCTTTAGTAGTAATATCATAGATATAACTTTTAAATTCATAATCTTTTCCTACCTGATATATTAATTTATTATCATTTAAACTTAATAAATTAATGCCATAATAACCATCGTCATCACTACCTCTAAATATTTCAGATGTCTCATCTTTGTTAAAATCATATTCATAAAGAACAAAAGCCATATCTAAAGCATTAATTGCATAGTATAATTTACCATTTTCTTTATTTATAGCCATACCATTAATGCGTGTACTATTTGTAATAGTAGTAGTACTACTTGTTTCTAAATCTAGACAAACAATACTCTTATAATCATCAACATAATATATTTTGTTATTATAGAAATATAAAATAGATTCATTTTCACTATCAGTAGTTGCTTCATATAATACTTCTTTTTCATATTTACCATTACCTAAAGTTAAATCAATACTATATATTTCTCTATCATCATAAACATATAACTTATCATATTGATAATCAAACCCCAATACTTTACTAGCATCATCAATAATAGTAACATCATCTTTATCTTTGATATTAGCGACTAAAGTATTATTAGTTGTTTTAGAAAATGCATATACTCCATCAAGTTCATTATTTAACTTTAATATATTCTCTTCTTCTTGAGGAGGACTTTCTGTTTCGTTACTATCATTATTACTTAAGACAATATAACTAACACCACCACCTACAACTATTAATGATAAAATAGCAATTAGAATTTTTCTCATTTTCACCTCCATACAAATTATAATTTAATACTGCAAAACAATAGCTCTTACTTTTTACAATATTATATTTTTATTATAGCAGAAATAGTATTAGAAATATATTATTATTGTAATATATTTTACAAACTTTTGACTTTAGATGGTATTTGTTAATTTTTTCCAATTGATCAAAACCACTTTTCACGAATAAATGTTCGTGATAAAATAATTATGGTGAGTTAAATGGGAAAGGTATATTGTTGTATTGATTTAAAGAGTTTTTATGCATCAGTTGAATGTGTAGAAAGAGGACTTGATCCTTTAAAAACTAATCTTGTTGTTGCCGATAAGTCTAGGACAGAAAAGACAATCTGTTTAGCGGTAAGTCCAGCGTTGAAACAGTATGGTATTTCTGGTAGAGCGAGACTTTTTGAAGTTTTAAGTAAAATTAAAGAGATTAATAAAATGAGAAGAAAAGATAATGGTTATAAAAAGTTTACTGGTAAATCTGTTAATGATGATATCTTAAAGAATGATAAGACTAAAGAACTTGATTTAATCATCGCTCCTCCTAGAATGGCTCATTACATTGATTATTCTGCTAAGATATATAACATCTATTTAAAGTACATTGCTAAAGAAGATATATTTGTTTACTCTATAGATGAAGTTTTTATGGATATAACTAATTATTTAAAATATTATAACTTATCTCCTAAAGAATTAATTACAAAAATAATTAAAGATGTTTATGATACTACTGGTATTACGGCGACTGCTGGAATTGGCACTAACTTATTTCTTGCTAAAGTTGCGATGGATGTAGTTGCAAAACATATTACACCTAATCTTTTTGGAGTAAGAATAGCTTCCCTTAATGAAATGTCTTATAGAAAAAAGTTATGGAATCATTTACCTATTACAGATATTTGGAGAGTAGGTAAAGGTATTTCTAAAAGATTAGAGAAGTACGGTATGTATACAATGGGTGATGTTGCAAGATGTTCTATTAATAATGAAGACTTACTATATAAATTATTTGGAGTTAATGCTGAACTTTTAATAGACCATGCTTGGGGTTATGAACCATGTACAATAGAATCTATAAAAAACTATAAACCACTTGCCAAAAGTATAAGTAGTGGTCAAGTTTTACAGTGTCCATATGATTATAATAAGACAAAGTTAATAGTAAGAGAGATGGCTGATTTACTAGCTTTAGACCTTGTCTCTAAAAAATTAGTAACAGAACAGTTAGTATTAACTATTGGTTATGATATAGATAATATTACTGATGATTATAATGGGGATATTACAATAGACCATTATGGACGTGCTATACCTAAGTCTAGCCATGGAACTATTAACTTAGATTATAAAACGTCTTCATCTAAAATAATTATTGCAGCGATGATTAAATTATTTGAAAGAATAATAAATCCTAAATTATTAGTTAGAAGAGTTAATATGTGTGCAACTAAGTTAGCAAGTGAAGAAGATGAAAAATGTAAAGTAAGATATAGGCAATTAGATTTATTTTCCTCTTTAGAAGAAAAAGATAATAAGTTGGATTATAATAGAGAAGTTTTAAAAGAAGAAAATAATCTTCAAAATGCTATGTTAAAGATAAAAGAGAAGTATGGTAAAAATGCTATTTTGAAAGGTATGGATTTAGAAGATGGGGCGACAACAATGGATAGAAATAGACAGATAGGAGGACATCATGAATAATTATGATGATATTATAAATATGCCTCACCATATATCTAAAACAAGAAAGCCTATGTCTTTACAAAATAGGTCAGCACAGTTCGCTCCTTTTTCGGCTTTAACAGGATATGATGAGGCGATAAGGGAAGTTGCAAGAGAAACTTCTAAAAAAATAGAATTAGATGATGGTATAAAATTAATGTTAAATGATAAGTTATCTTTTATAAAAACTAATATTAAACTAAGACCAAAGGTAACAATTACTTATTTTGTTAAAGATGAAAAGAAAAGTGGGGGATGTTATAAAACTATAACTGGTAATGTTAGAGTAGTTAATGAATTAGATAGAGAAATTATTTTAGTGGATAATACTAGAATATCTTTTGATAACATAGTAAGTATAGAGAGTTAATTCCAACCAATGGTTGAAAATTTTGATTAGTTATATATAAATATAAAAGATATAATTAAAAATATAAGTACTTAAATCCTAGTTCTTTATAAACTTCTGATGCTCTAGGAAGATTTAAAAGATTTGCAAATATTAAATTATAAAGTTCATCAAATAAGAAGATAGCACAGATTGTATAACTTAATATTAAAAAGGCTTTTTTAGGTATCTTTTTTGCTAGATAAAAACAAAGTGGTACTATTAAATACATTAATAATAAAGCTGATAATCCAAAGACTAAAACACTTCTTAGACATACATAACCATTAATATTACCAAAGCTTAATATTTCATTAGTATAATCCCAACACTTTATATGCATGATATGTTCCATAAAGGCTCCACCAATATATTCAAGTATTCCAGTAGAAATCATACTTACAATAAATACAAATAAAGGATTCTTTCTTTTCTTATAAGTTAAAACATATATCAATATAGCACCCATAGCATAAATATTTATCCATGGTAAGAAATTACCTCCACGCCAGTATATTTCAGTCATACCACTATTAAAATAATAAAATACTACTTCATAAAGCCAACCAAACATTCCTGATATTACTATTATTAAACAAAATATTCCTAACATAGTTTTTTTATCAAATTTATGATCTTTATTTAAATAATCTTTATACTTCTTCATGACT
>CALVUV010000066.1 GCA_944363685.1 uncultured Bacilli bacterium | reverse complement strand
TTTCCTAAACATTTCTCAAAATTATCAAAGATATCAAAATTAATCTGTATTACTTTTATTTTCTTACTATACTCTTCTCCTTTACTTAATAATTCAGCTTTTAGTTTTCCAAAATAAGCATCATTTCTCTCTATTATACCATCCCAATATCCACGATTACATTCTAAGTTAATAATATATCCTGGTAATGTAAAAATAAAGTCTGATACTTTCTTTCTTTCTAAAGCATTAGATATTTTATATTCAACATTTTGTTCTTTAAAGTTTTTAATAATAAATTCTTTATCAAGTCCAGTTAATTTAGATATTAAATCTGCTAAGTATAATAAACAAGTACCCATAATAGATTTAAACACTCCATCAAGTGTTCCTTCATAGACAAAATTATTAGATATCATATAATCCCTAATTTTTTCATTACTAACACCTTTAGGGATATTTTTTGTTCGTATTTTTATCATAATTCCTCCTTGCAAGTGTTATAGCACAGTCTATAAATGATTGCAAAAAGGCAATTTTTAAAATTCAAGAAAAATAGACTCTCAATTTAATATTTTCTCTAGGGGAATTTTAAATATTGATATCAAAAAATCTCTCAATTTTAAAAATTCATACTTTTTGAAAAAATTTTCATTTTTCTCCTTTCTCCACCTTTTAATTAAGTCTCCCATCTATCTATAATGTATCATAACAGATAATTTATGTCAAGAAAAAAAGCAACTAATTTATTGCTCATCATTCACTTGTTATCATTATACAATTGAAATACATTACTATAATATACAAAACTATAATTTATTTTAAAGTGAATTAGTAAATTCTAAAACGAATTATTAGGGATCCCTAATAATTTACATTATCAGAGAATTAGCATTATTAGGGAATATTAGTCATAACCTATTATTTTAAAAGGTTAAATTAAATGTATTTCCCTAATAATCATTACGAACTAATAATGTGTAGTATTATTCATTAATAATAAAATCTATATTGACTGTATAAACTACTTCCAGAAAAACTAAAATAAGTATTATTTGGGAATTTGCAAAATAAAAGTTCTTAAATAAAGGCTTTTAGAACTTTTTCTCTAATAATATTAATTCCCTGATAAAATGAATGGATTATTTTTAGTTCCATCTCCTCCTGTTATTATTACGTTAGATTTTAGATTTAGGGATGGTTTAATACCACTAGAATCATTTATAGATAAAGGATTTGAACTTCCGTTTAAAAAATTGTAGCGCACACTATCTATATCATTAAAAGGTGTTAATAACCAATATGTATCATCAGGATTATTTCCTATATTGAATTTTCCTGACATTAACTCCCCAAAACGAAGTAATCCTACTTTAGAAATTGTAGTTTTTGTAGTTAAAATCTTACTAGAAGTATCTCTATATTTAGCTAACTTATAACTCATTCTAGTACTTACAGTTCCTAAATACCAAGTAGTATTATCTTCTATCATATTCAATTGTTCACTATTCATATAAATACCATTATTTAAATATTCACTATTTAAAAACCTACCAATTATATTACTACTAGAATAGTTGACACTATCTCCAAAGGATATTGTTTTAATGGTTCGGCATTGGTTATTTTTGTTAATCCTCTAGTTTCATGACTTACTACTCTATATAAATTATTTTCTCCTGTTCCAAAAGAAATATATTCTCCACTATATCTTGTATTTAAATATGTACCATTATTTTCTTCATCATTATCTCCTAATAATCTATAAGGATCTTCTTCTGTTCCACTTCCTGATACTATTTTTACATCATTTCTTAAATTTATTGATGGTCTTAAACCAACAACTCCACCAGCATTCCACATATCTATTCTATCCATATTATCACCATACCAAACATTTGTAGCATTATAAGGTGTTAAAGTCCACCATTCAAGTAATGTAAACAAATAACTATTAACATAACTAGTATTGTTACAAGTCATTGCATATTCATATAAATTTAAAAGTCCCACTGGATCTTCTACTATTGTTGTTTTAGGAGGTTTACTTGTATCAGCCATCATTGTAGCATTCCATTTACTATCTAGTTTTATAAATCTTTCATAATCTCTTAAGTTATATAAAAAACCCTCTACATTTGTATCATTCAACCAATCTTCCATATAACTGCCTGCAAAAGAACTACTATCACTAGAATAATTAATTGAGCTTATATTCCATTGTGTTACTAGTTTAACAGAATTATCATTTGGATCTATAGACACTGCTCTCCATAATTTACCACTATATCAGATATAGTTATTAGGATTTTCTCCGGTTATAAATGTTTGTTCAGGATCTGTTGTATTTATATTATTAGAACTATCTGTTAATAGAACATCTGCAACAGGATCTCCTACAGACTGACTTGCTTCTACTCTTAGTTTTCCTTTAAATGTCTTTCCACTTGCCTCCTCAGTTGTCGCATCATAGTCTATCCAAATTCTTAAAGTATAATTAATTGTTTCATCTGGACTTATTGTCCCAAAATCTACTCTTCTATTAGGATTACTTCCCATCATTGTTAAATTTTTAGGACTAAAGACTTCATCATTTCTTGTTAAACTATATCTTATAGCAGAATCTGGTATTCTACTTTCTCCACTAGTTAATTCTACATCATCTAAATATATTCTATAATCTATATCTATCTTTCCATTATTTACTATACTAAAATTAAAACCATTAAGATCCATTCCCTCACTATCATCAATTGGTATTACTTTTTCTAAAGTTAATTCATTTCCCTCATTTAATACTAGATCAAGTGTTCCTGCTCTAACAAGATATTCCTTCTCTCCATGTAGTGTTGTTGTTAAGTAAGCGAATGATATTCCTATTAACAGAATTAATATTATAACAATACCTACTATTATAATCTTTTTATTTTTCTTTATTGCTTCTTTCATTAGATACTACCTCCTATTGATGAAACAAGGCGAAAAGAACCGCCATCATATCCAGCACCAGTAGCTGTACCATTTGTAAACATAAAAATACCCTGCCTACTAGCATTTAGATTTGCTCCTCGTAATAACCATGGATATACTTCAGTTACCATATTACAAGCATCATAATACCAGTATACTGTTTCTGATAAAACATGACTTAAACACTCATTATCAGTACAAGCTGTATTAATATTATCACTTGTATATTTATCATAATATTTAGATTCTGGCATTGTAGTAAAACCAGAACCTCCTACTATATCATTATAATTCGCCATCATATATTCCCATGAACCACCACTCATATCATATACTCCATAAACATTTCCAGTTGTTGACGCTCCTGTGCCATTTATATCTACATTATATTGATATTGACATCCATAATCTGTATTAGAGTTTGATGGTGTTCCATAACTACAACCTGTTATATAACCATCTGATTTATTAACATATACTTCTTTATTAGCACCAGTAAAATTAGTATTCCCTAACTTTCCATATTTACTTTGAGATAAATAAGCAACTGTTCCCCATTCACTATTCTTCATCATATGGGTATCTGTACGTTCATTAAATCCATATCTATTATTACTATCATTCATTTTTAAACTTACATTAAAAGCATTACTTACATTTATACTTCTCCAACTAGTTACATTGGGTTTTATCATCGGGTCAAGTTCTGTTGTATTACCTCCTCCATTTGTTGCACTTGGATTACTACTAGAAGTCTCAAACTTTCCTACCCATATTCCTCTTATTTCTTGATCTCCAAATGTAAAGGCATCTGGGGTATACCAACTATTATCTTTTATTCCATCACTTACTAAATACTTTGCACTTCCTCTATCTTTAGTATTTTCTGATACAAACTTTACATCTATTTCTCCTGGTAAAGCTTGGGTTGGTGTTATATCTAAGAATGTTCCTTGTTTTCCATAGTAATTTGTTCCATCTTCACTACCTATAGAATAACTATATCTTGGTATCCATACCCACATTGTCTCTATATCATCCATAGAAATTACTGTTCCATTACTTGCATTAAGATATGTTTCTCTTGTTGATTCAGATACTGTTACGGCATTTGCCCATTTTAATTCATCATAGTTATACCAATCACTATTTATATTTGTTCTATCTGCTTTTACCCAGTTATTATTTTCATACTTTACTGCAATCATTCCATCATCTAACATTGGGCTGTTTGGACTATTACTTTCTCTATCAAAACTTTCTACTACTATCTTACTTTGATATATCTTTCCCTGTGCACTATTATCTGCTTCTTCATCTAACCACATATATAATGTATATGTTACTTTATCATTTGGACTTAATATATCTTCTCCTCTTATTTCAAATGTTCCTTCTCCATAATTATTTACTTTTATTATTCCACTATCATATCCATTACTTCCTGTCATTTTCATTTTTACATATCTATTACTTAAAGTATTATTACTATCTTCTTCTAATGATATATGGTAATATGCATCTATATTTCCTGTATTAGTTATTGTAAAGGTATATGGGGTTGTCTTTAATCCTTCATTATCTGATATAGGTGCGGCATTTTCTAAATTTATATTATTTCCTTCACTAAAATCTACTTTTAGAATACCTGCTGTTAAACTTATTTCTTTTTCTCCTTCTATACTCATTGTTAGTAAGGCATAACTTGTTCCTATTAATGCTATTATACTTATACTTATCACTATTACTGATATTATTATATATTTTTTTCTTTCCATTTTCTTACTCCTTACTACTATTATTTACCAATTTATAATTTTAATACTATTTAATCATTCGTCTATTTACCCAAGTATTATCTATTAAAATTATATAGCAAAAAGCAGAAGTAATGCAAGCACCTTATTTATAAATAATAAAAAGTAAGTAAAATTACCTACTCATATTATTTATTTTCTTAAATATTTTAGAACTTTCTCCTATTCCTCTAACTGTTCTTTCATTCATTTCCATTAATATATTTATTGGAATATCATCTTCTTTTTTTAAATAAGCTTCTAAATTATCTAATATACCAAACTGACCTAATATAATAGCAATGTTATCATCAGTAACATTATTAAGTGCAACAGATGCTTCTTTAGAAATTATTCTATAACTCATTTGTAAAGTATGATAACAACTATGATTTATTTTTAAATCAGATACTTTAGAAACAATATTTTTTTCCTTTTCCTTAGATACAAGACCTATCATTAACAATGTTTTACAAGCTTCTTCATAAGGAATAGACTCTTTTTTATCAAAATATTCATCTATTAAAGTTATTTGTTTTAATAATATTTCTTTACTATTATCTTTCTCTTTATTCACAATTATATCCCCCTTTAAAAGCTCCTATATTATATACTATTAATTAAAAAAATACAATAAAAAAGTCCAAAGAAACGTTTTGGATCTACGATAAAACCTATACTTATGTACAGGTGGGTGTATATAGTCAGTTCTTAGGATCCCTAACCAGTGGAAAGGTCTTCAACACGAACATGACAATCATCAATACTCCCTTATCGTCTCTTTAGTCGGTTTTATACTGAGTTATCCTCATCGTTTTCTTTAGACAATTATAGTATATCATAGTTAGATTAAATTATTCAATATTTTCTAACTCTTTTACAAAATTTTCAATTAAATGAGACATAGTAGCACATCCCATAAAGGCAACTACACCATCTTTATCTTTTAAAATATTCTTAACACTATCATCATCTACAAGTTCACTATTTGGTATAAGTTCAATGATATCTTCTGATTTAATCTTAGGATAATCATTAGGATTTTCTCTATCACATTTAATAGGTGTTAAATACACTTTATCTGCAGTACTTAAAGCCTCTGCAAATTCATTTTTAAAACGTGATGTTCTAGAATAAGTATTAGGACGAAAAACAACTGTTAACTTCTTATCAGGATATTTTTGTCTAACCGCTTCAAGTGTAACTTTAACCTCTGTTGGATGATGAGCATAATCATCTACTATAATTGTATTACCTACTATAGTTTCTGCAAAACGTCTATTAGCATTTTTAAAACTAACTAAAAGTTCTTTAATCTTTTCTTTACTAACCCCTTCATCTAAAGCACAAATTATTGATGCTACTGTATTCATAACCATATGATGTCCATATAAAGGAACAGTAAAAGTATCAATTAACTCATCTTTTTTATATAAAGTAAAAGTTGAACCAGTAGTCTCTAATCTAATATCTTTAATAATATAATCATTAGATTCATTTTCACCATAGAATATTACTTTATTATTAAAATTAATCTTTCTAATATTTTTATCATCACCATTTGCAATAACAGTTTCAGCTTTATTAGCAAACTCTTCAAAAGTTTTAATAGTATCTTCTATAGAATCATAAATTTCTGTATGTTCAAGTTCAATACAAGTAATGATAGCAGTTTTAGGATGATAGGCAAGGAAATGACGATTAAATTCATCTGATTCTATTACTAATAATTTATTTTTCATATCAATATGACCTGTTCCGTCTCCTATAAAGTAATTACAGCCAATAGTATTAGTAAATAAATGTTTTAAAAGAGATGTTGTTGTTGTTTTACCATGAGTACCACTAACAGAAATAGTATTAAATTCTTTAGTAATACTACCAACTACTTCATTATATGGTTTAAATGTAAGTCCTAGTTCTTTTATTCTTTTAATCTCAGGATGATCATCACTAAAAGCACGAGATGCAGTTACAATAGTATCTTCATCTATAGAATGATTACTATCATAGAAAATTTTTATACCTCTATTTTCTAAACCTTTCTGGGTAAATTTATAATCTTTCGCATCATCATAACCACTTACCTCATTACCCATATCATACAACATCTGAGCTAGAGTACTCATTCCTGTTCCTTTTATTCCAATACAATAATATTTCATAAAAAACCTTCTTTCTTTATTCATTATACCTTATGTTATATAGATTTTAAAATATACTCTACTTGATATTATTTATCAAGTTCTTTCATCATATTTTAATATATTTAGTATTAGGTCCTTTACCTATCTTTTTAATTATTTTATCACTTATCATTTTATTAAGAACATTAGAAGTAGTAGTCTTCTCTTTATCTAATAGTCTTTCTGCTTGCTTTCTTGTTATTTCAACATTCTTATCAAGATAATCAATTATTATTTTATAATCATCTTTTGCAGATATTTTATCAATAGTAATTCTTGGAAGTCTCACTACAAATGATGAAGGTAAGGCATCTACAAGAAAATCCAAATTTTTACTTTTATAATAAGAATTAACTCTTCTAAGTCCACTACCAATCGCTTCTACACGTT
>CALVUV010000065.1 GCA_944363685.1 uncultured Bacilli bacterium | reverse complement strand
TATTGATATCAAAAAACATCTCAATTTTAAAAATCCATACTTTTTTCAAAAATTATCATTTTTCTCCTTTCTCCATCTATTAATAAAGTCTCCCATCTATCTAGAATGTATCATAGCAGATAAATTATGTCAATAGAAAAAAGCAACTAATTTGTTGCTCATACTCTATATTATTATTCATGTTACACACATTAGACGTATTTTTGGTAATTCCCTACTATAATCTATTTAAACTAATTATAGCCAAATTTAATTAGTCAGTAATCTAGGAAATACATCTCCTAGATTACTGACATCTAACTACCTAAAGTCAGGATAAACGGATCAGATTTAGTTCCTGTACCTGAGGTTATCTGCACGTTAGATTTTAGATTTACAGAAGGCCGGACGCCGTACGCGTTAGACGGACTACTGCTGCCCGCGTTACCATCGTCGTTGACGTAACGTACGCTATACGTACTATTTGGTGTTAAGGTCCAATAGTATGTATTATTACTATATCTATCAAATTGCCCTGACATTAATTCTCCAAAACGAAGTAAGCCTACTTTAGCTTCTGTAGTTGAACTAGTTAAACTACTCATAACAGTATCTGTATATTTGGCTAATTTATATGAGGCACCACTTCCTACAGTACCTAAATACCACGTTGTACTATCTTCTATCATATCACTATATATACTGTCAACATAACTTGTTAAATATTCTCCATTTAAAAATGAACCTACTGTATTACTACTTGAAAATGTTGTATTACTTCCAAAATTCATTGTTATAAATGTTCCTGTACTTTTTAATGGTTCGGCACTTGTTATCTTTGTTCCTGTTCCATTTTCGTGGCTTACTATCCTGTAGAGATTATTTTCATCATTACCAAATCTTATATATTCTCCACTGTATCTACTTGACAACAATGTTCCTGAAAGATTAGTATCATTATCTCCATTTAAGCGATAAGGATTATCTATTGTTCCATCACCGTCTACAATACGAACGCTAGATTTTAGATTTATTGATGGCCGGACGCCGTCCGTGTAAGACGGACTATTGTAGTCCGCGTAACCATTGTAGTAGACGTCACGCACGCCTGACGAACTGTATGGTGTTAAAGTCCACCAATAAAGGCCATTATTTAAATAACCATTTGTTTCTCCATTATTACTAGACTGATATTCATACATATTTAAAAGTCCTACTGCATCTGTTACTATTGTACCACTATTGCTAGGTCTTGTTATACTTCCTAAGCTAGTTGCATCCAACGTTGCGTTCCATTTAGCATCAGTCACAATAAAATTCTCATAATCTCTTAAATTACCTAAGAAACCATCTACTGTTGTATCATTTAACCAGTCTTCCATATAACTTCCTTCAAATGCTGTACTTCCACTTGAATAATTAATTGCACTTATATTCCATTGTGTTACTAATTTAGTAGTATTCGCTTCTTTATTAACACTTACCGCTCTCCATAATTTACCACTATACCATACATAATTATTAGGATCTTCTCCTGTTATAAAGGTATCAACTCCATCATCTAATGTACTTCCACTTGTTAAATTATCTATAACCATTGTTGAAGCTTTCTCTCCTTTAGATTGACTTGCTACTACTCTTAACTTACCTTTAAATGTCTTTCCTCCAGCATCTTCAGTAGTTGCATCATAGTCTATCCATATTCTTAATGTATAATTAATAGTTTCATCTACTGCAATAGAACCTGTATCTACTACTCTATTAGGATTAACTCCCATATTAGATAAGTTATCTGCATCTCCTACTACATCATTTCTAGTTAAACTATATCTAATAGCAGAATCAGGCATTCTAGTTTCTCCTTCAGATAATGCTATATCATCTAAATAAATAGTATAATCTGTATCTATATTACCTTCATTTACTAAACTAAAATTAAAACCAGTTAAGCTTTGTCCTTCACTATCTTCTAATGGTATTTGTTTTTCTAATGTTAATTCATTACCTTCTTCTAATCTTAAACCTAGACTACCTGCTCTTATAACATATTCTTTAGTACCATGTATAGTAGTTACTAAGTAAGCAAAAGATATACCTATTAAAAGTAAAATTATAATAATAGAACTTATTATAATAAGTTTTTTATTATTTTTTAATGCTTCTTTCATTCGTTAACACCTTACCTTTATATAAATAATATCATAAAAAAAGATTAATGTCATTACTTGATATTAATCTTTTACATATATTATTTAACAGAATTAATTTGACTCATTACTTCATCAGCAAAGTTTTCTTCTTTTTTCTCAATTCCTTCACCAACAGCATAACGAATCATAGAAATAATAGTTCCTCCATTATTTTTAACATAGTTACCTACTGTAACACTAGAATCTTTAATAAATTCTTGTTCTTCTAAACAAATTTCTTTATAAAATTTATTTAATCTACCAGTAACCATCTTTTCAGCTATATCAGCAGGTTTTCCTTCATTCATAACTTGTTCTTTAATTACTTTAGATTCATGTTCTACCATTTCACTAGGAACATTTTCTCTATTTACACATACAGGTGCCATAGCTGCAACATGCATTGCAACATCTTTTGCTATTTCTTCTGTAGTATTATCAAGTACTACTAAAGCTCCAATCTTACCACCCATATGTAAGTAACTACCAAATACCTCATTATCAGTTTTCTCTTTTAATTCACATCTTCTAAAAGATATTTTCTCTCCTATTTTAGCAGTTAAACTAACAAGTTTAGCTTCTACAGTTTCACCATTATCATCAAAAGCTAGTACATCTTCTTTTGTCTTTAAATCGTTATTAATGATAGTATCTGCTAAATAATCTACAAAGTTAGTAAATTCTTCATTCTTAGCTACAAAGTCAGTTTCAGAGTTAACTTCTAATATAACTGCTTTATTATCCTTAACTTCTATTTTACATAAACCTTCTGCAGCAACTCTTGATTCTTTCTTAGCAGCTTTACTAATACCTTTTTCTCTTAGCCAATCAACTGCTTCATCCATATTACCATTACAAGCTTCTAAGGCTTTCTTACAATCAAGCATTCCTGCTCCAGTTTTATCTCTTAATTCTTTTACATCACTTGCTTTAAACATAATTATTCATCCTCTCTATTTTTATACAAAAGGAAGGAGTATCCCTACCTCCTCACCTTTTTTACTTAGATAAAGCTTCTATAATGTCAGCTTTCTTTAATCCAGTTGTAGATATTCCTTTTTCTTTAGCTATTTCTTTAAGTTCTGCAACTGTCATTTTACTATAATCTACAGATTCTTTAACTTCTTCTTTTTTGTTTTCTTTCTTTTCTTGTTTCACTTCTTTTTTCTCTATTTTTTTATCTTCTTTTACTTCTTTTTTGTTTTCTTTTCTATTTTCTTTCTTATCTTTTTTAATTTTATTTTCTTTATCTTCTTCAGTAATATAGTCAATTACTTCATTACCATTAACTTCAGCGATAGCGTTAGTTAATGCTCCAATTAGTAATTTAACACTTCTTACAGCATCATCATTACCAGGAATAACATAATCAACCATATCTGGGTCACAGTTTGTATCAACAACACCAAATACAGGGATATTTAAGATTCTAGCTTCTTTAATAGCTATTTCTTCTTTCTTAGGATCAACTATTACTAAAGCTTGAGGAAGTTTTTTCATATCTCTAATTCCTCTTAAGTTTTTATTAAGTTTTTCATATTCTTTTTTAAGACCAATAACTTCTTTCTTAGGAAGTAAATCAAATGTACCGTTTTCTTCCATCTTTTCAATTTCTTCCATTCTTCTAATTCTTGATCTAATTGTTCTAAAGTTAGTTAAAGTACCACCTAACCATCTTTCATTAACAAAATACATATTAGTTCTAACTGCAGACTCTTCAGCAGCTTCCATAGCTTGTTTTTTAGTTCCAACAAATAGAACTTTTCCTCCATCTTCTGCTATTTTCTTTAATGCTTCATAAGCATTATCTAAACATTTAGATGTTTTTTGTAAATCGATAATATAAATATCATCTCTAGTTGTATAGATGTATTCTCCCATTTTAGGATTCCATCTTCTTTTTTGATGTCCAAAATGAACACCAGCTTCTAATAAATAATTCATTGACACTACACTCATAATCTAATCTCCTTTTCGTTTTTATTCTTCTATTTTGTTCTAAAAATTATCACCTAATAGGCACTAGATAATTAAATTCCAAAATATGCTTATTTTTCTAAAGCTTCAATTATGTCAGCTTTCTTTAATCCAGTTGTAGATATTCCTTTTTCTTTAGCTATTTCTTTAAGTTCTGCAACTGTCATTTTACTATAATCTTTTGTTTCAGTTTTCTCTTCTTTTTTTGTTTCTTTCTTAGTTGTAGTTTTCTTTTCTACAGTTTTTTCTTCTTTCTTAGTAGAACTTTTAACTGTTACTTCACTAGTAGCTTTAACTTCATTTGCCTTTATTTTACCTTCTTTACCTTTTTTAGCTACTTCAACTAGTTCAGTAAATGCTTTAGGATCATTAATAGCAATTTCACTTAGCATCTTTCTATTAATTTCAACTCCTGCTTTTGTTAGTCCTTCTATAAATCTAGAATAACTGATACCATTTTCACGACAAGCGGCATTAATTCTAGTTATCCATAATTTTCTAAATTCTCTTTTCTTTTGTTTTCTATCTCTATATGCATATTGTCCTGAATGCATTAATTGTTCTTTAGCAGTTTTATAAAGTCTATGTTTACTACCAAAGTATCCTTTAGCTTGTTTTAATACTTTCTTATGACGAGCTTTTGTAACTGCTCCATTCTTAACTCTTGCCATCTTTACATCCTCCTTCTTTTATTAAATAATGTTCTTTAAACGATTTTGATCTGCTTTAGATAAGCTAGATGCACTTCTTTTCTTTCTATTAACTTTTCTTGACTTATATCCAGTATTATGTCTACTTCCTGGATGTCCTATTTTATAATCATTTTTTCTTTTCTTAAATACTTTCTTACTACCTTTATGTGTTTTTAATTTAGGCATTATAATTCCTCCTTCTACTTATCTTTCTTTGGTACTAAAAACATTGTCATAGTACGACCATCTAACTTTGGATGTTGATCAATTGTTGCATAATCTAGAGTCCTGTTAGCAAATTTTTCTAAGACTTCTTTACCTAATTCTGTATGAGCCATTTGACGTCCTTTAAATCTAATAGTAAGTTTAATCTTATCACCTTTTTGTAAATATTTAATAACATTCTTTAGTTTAGTTTCAAAGTCTCCTACATCAATAACAGGAGATAATCTAAACTCTTTTAATTCTGCTTGATTGGCTCTTTGTTTTTTTAGAGCTTCTTTTTCTTTCTTTTGTCTTTCGTAACGGTATTTATTATAATCCATTACTTTACAAACAGGTGGATTACCATTAGGATTCATTAAAACTAAATCTAAGTTTGCATATTTTGCTAAAGTTCTAGCATCTTCAATAGATTTAATTCCAACTTGTTCTCCATTAGGACCAATAACTAATACTTCTTTAGCTCTAATTTGCTCATTAATTAATTGACTCTTATTATCTTTAGCTATAATTAACACCTCCATAATTAAGAAAAGTGGATATATTAATACCCACTTAAAAACCAAAATAATATTATATTATTCACTTCTATCTTGGCTTTTTACCTATTGACTTCGTTATCAATCAGGTGGTGGGGTATCCCATCTCTTTCCTTTTCTTCAACTATTTTATGCTATAAATATATGTTTGTCAACCATTTTTTGCAACTTTTTTTAGGCAAATTAAACACCATCTATACAGTTTTCATAAAGCCACTCTTTTAACTTCATATTATCTCCGCTCTCATAGTATTCAATTAATTTAGTTAAATAGTTACCAATCTCTTCAACAGGAACTGCTATTATCCCTTGTCCATTTTTAATCATTTCTTTATTAGCAACTAAGTTGGCAACTAATTTATTACCATCCAAAAACATTTGAGGCCTCCCAATCCAACAAAATAAATCAATACATCTTTCCAATTTATTTTTATTACTTAAAATCTCTTTTAATTCTTCATCATAATCACATTCACTAGGAAGTTTTGGTCTCCAAGAAGTACCAGTAATACCAACACCTTTATCCCTAAATTCTCCTAAAGGATAAATATTCTGTCCTTTACACACTTCAAAGTGTATTTTCTTAATAAAATCTATAGTAAGTTCTTCGTTAACATGCTTTATTACATATTCCCAACCATCTTTTAAACCTTTAAGTTTCAACATATCATCAACAGAAATATTGCCTGTATTAACATTATTCATAAAAGCATAAGTATCAGCGAAAGTTACAGCAATTCCTTCAAGATTAGCACTCTTATAAATATTATCTGCAAGTTTTCTTTTAGCAAAAAATATATTGTCTTCTAAAATCATATTATACTTATCTTTCATATGCATTTTCTCCTTCCAATAATATATCATCACTTATTAAAATAATAATATTCTTTATTTTCTTTGTAAATTATTTATCTATTAAAACACTATTATATTCCTTACATTTTTCTTCTAATAAAGGAAAATTACAACATCTATTAAATATATTAATAGGTAACTTCTTATTTATATAGTTAAAATATAAATTGCTAGCTTTTCTATAAAGACTGGCTCTTCGACGATTAAGAAAATATAATTGTTCTTTTAACATCTTTCTATATAGTTCTTCTTTTTTAACATTAGCTTTACTATCTAAATCAATCATAATTACATTATTAAGTGTTACAGGCAACATATTATTAAAATTAACTGCTTCTAGCTCTCCATTTTTTAACTTTAAAAAGTCAACATTATCGTGCATTTTTAAATATTTAGTCTTTGGACTAGAAAGTGGTGCAAAATATTTAAAATCATTAACTTCAAATAATACCCCTAAAAGGGCGATTCTTTTTCCTGTCATAATTATATGGAACTTTAGAATCATATTTTCTTAAATAATCACAATACTTTGAATCTAATTTTACTAACATTAATTTAGGTCTCATAATTTATACCTCCTCAATTAATTAGTTATTATATATTAGAAAACAAATGTTTGTAATACTAAAATGATAAAAACTAGAGTTTGCTCTCTAGTTTCTTTTTTAAGTTCCTGTTTTGGTCGGAATCACCGCTTTTTTAAGTTCCTGTTATAGTCGGAATCACCACTTTTTTAAGTTCCTGTTTTGGTCGGAATCACCAGCTTTTTTTATAACACATAATTATTTGTGTAGCTATAATATAACATTTAATAAATACAATGTCAAGGTGTCTTTACTTTGAGTTTAGGTTTTTTACGAAAAAAGTTACAAAAACACCACCACTTTATATCAATTTATAATAATGTGTCAAAATACATAATAAATTAACCTATTTTATGTATTCAAAAGGAGAACATTTT
>CALVUV010000064.1 GCA_944363685.1 uncultured Bacilli bacterium | reverse complement strand
CAAAATTGACGTTTTGCTTAGTTTTCAAAGAACATTTTTGCTTTTTCTCAAGCTGCGTTTTTAATATACCAAATTCTCTTTTGTTTGTCAACACTTTTTTTAATTTTTTTGTCGACTTTTTTCTTGGTATATTTTGTTTTGACAACTTGTGTCAACGCCTCTCCACTATATCAAATTTAAAACCACTTTGTCAACACTTTTTTCATTTTTTTTTGACTTTCTTTTGTGTCAACAAGTTCTAAATTCAAGTGACGTTTTCTAATATATCAGAGTCGTTTATAAGTGTCAACACTTTTTTTCATTTTTTTTAATTTTTTTCATTTTTTAGAGAAAGATATTGTTCTACTAGCTTTTTTATATCATTATTATTGAAGTAATTTTTTTTAGATCTTACCTCATTTATTAAATTATTCATTTCTTTTTTTAAAATATGATCAATCTCTTTTGGATATGCAAACTTTTTTTTATGATAATTATATTCATTTTTATCAACTACTTTAAAACTTCCATTCGGAAACACTTTTACATCTAAATCGTAATCTATATATTTAATTGTTCCATCTTCTATTATAATGGGACTTGCCATATTACAATAATAACTTATTCCCTTTTGTTTATATTGACCTATTATATTATACCATTTGTGCAAGAAAAAGAATAATATTGCAGGCTCCTTTGTTTTCCATTTATGCCCATCTTTTTCAGTTACCGTTGTACAATCATTACCAAATATTAAGATTCCGTTTTTAAAATCATATTTTATTAGTAATGCTTCATCCCATGCTTTATATATTTGTCCATTGTGTTTATAACTGTGAATTTGATACGTTTTTCCTATTTTTAATTTTTCCATAATTTCTCCTCCTTTCCTCTTTAAAGAAAAAAGAAGTAAGTTGGGTTTAACTTACTTCTCTCCAAAATACCTTATACCCCAACAGCATATTAATAATAGCACTATGGCAAGAATTACCCAAAATGCAGGTTCTGATGTATAAGGACTTAAAAAATCATTTATTTTTTTCGTAAATTCATTTAAAGTGTTTTTTAAGTTAAGTAATTGCATTATTCCTCATCATCCTTATCAATTTCTTTAATTACCTTTGCAGTTTTAGCTTTTTTGCCTTTTTTCGCTCTTCTATCAGTGCTTATTTCTACACTTATGTTACTACTTTTCTTTAATATAAAACTGTTAATTATATCTAATACAGCATAAATTATCATAAAAAGACCAATAATCTGAGTAACAACTACAGCGCTTGTAAAAGGATTAAACAAAATTACAACACCACAGATTAAACAGCTGATAGCCATTATTATAGATGGTGCAAAATATTTGCTACCTAAGTTTTTTAAAACAAGAGCTTGTTGAATTTTAAAAGAGCTACTTATAATAACAGCAATACCAACAACAATAGGTATAATACTACCAATAAATTCTGGTACTGTTACTAAAAATATTCCCGCTACTATACTGACAATACCATAGACAATATTTAATTCTACAAAAATATCTTTAGAGCGATTTCTTAAAAAATTTATAATGGCAATAACTCCTAAAGCGATTAGCACTCCTCCTACTAAATATGATATTCCAATTAAAGTTGCACCAGATTTAAAAAATAACAATAAACCTAATAGTAATAAAAAGATAGAACTTATTAAAGAAGGCCAAATTACCTTTTTTATTTCTACTTTCATATTTATCCTCCTCTTTTTTACATTATACATCATTTTTTTCTAGTTGACTAGGTTCATTTTCCTCATGGTCTATGTAGTAGACTGTACTTATATTTTCTGTTTTAGTCAATCTTTCATATATTAAAGGTTTTTTTCGACCGAAGAACTTTAAGAATATTTCAAAATAAGCATAGATTACAAATAAGATATAAAATAATATTATAAGTCCATTAATGTATTGATTTAATTCTATAAAAATAAGAGGTCCAAAGACTATTCCAAAGTAGAGGATTACTTGTCTTATAAATATAAATAGATGTTTATATTTGTTTTTGCTTTCTAATTTTATTTTAACAAGGTATTTTCCTAACGTATGGGAAGTTATGGTGGGTAAAATTATATAATAAAGTGTTGTTGTTATTATTAATGGTAGTATAAAGTCATTAAAGTTAGATAATACAAGAATTATGAACATTATAGTTGCAAAGATGAAAATATCTATTAAGAAAGCTAGAAAGCGTCTATATATTGAGACTACTTTACCTCTTTTATAAGATATTTTATCTATCTCTTCTCTATCTGGTAAAAATATAGTAACAATTGGTGTAATTAGATATCCTATTAGTCCACCTAAGGTATTAATTATTAAATCATCAACATCGAAAAGGCGATATGCTTTAGGATAAAGACCATAAAGACCTGTAAGTTGGGTAATTTCAAAGTATAGACTTAATAATAATGTATAAATGATAGTAGTATACCACTTTTTCTTAAAATAATATCTTAAATAAATACCAAAAGGAATAGTAATTGCAATATTAAAGAGAGTTGTATAAAATATGGGAGATTTTAAGAAAGATAAAACTCCACTCGCCTCTTTAAAAGTTTCTATGAAGTCACCTATAAAAGTAAATGGTATTAACTGAGGAGCTTTTGTTGGCATCATTAATACTTCCTCTTTACTTGGTAGAGGTAATATTACAAGAAAGTAAGCGGTTAATAGATATAGAATAAAAGTATAGACAATACTACTTCTAATTAAAGGTACTGAGCCGTACTTATGATATTGTAATAATAGATATGGTAGAGTTATTAAGAATGCTAGAAATGGGAAAATAAGGAAAGCTGTTTTTATTGATTCTAAATATACTTCCATAAATTCTCCTAGAATAATTCTAATACTTCGTCAAGACTAATAGTTCCATTAAAATATTCAGTTAGTTTTTCAATGAAAGGAGATGTCTGATTATTCTTTCTTAATAGTTTTGTTAAAGAGATAATAGCAATACTTCCTTCAACGGTATAATGTTTCTTATAAACTTCAGCTTCATTCTTATTAGTATATAGCAAAACTCCATAACTATAGTTACGACTAGTTTTACTATTACAAGTTAGTAAAATATCTCCTAGGGCACCATAACAAGTAGATGTATTTTCTTTTCCTCCTAGTTTAGTTACTAAGTCTTTAGCAAAGTTATATATTTTTGTTAAGTAATAAGCATTAGTAGAGTCGCCCCTATATTTACTATTAATACTTCCCATTAGTATTGCTAAAACATTTTTAATAACACCATATAATTCTAAGCCAATATAATCATCTATTACTTCTATTTCAACATTAGTATCTTTAAATAGTTTTAACATTAATTCTTTAGTTTTTTCATCTTTAGTAGCAAGAGTTAATCCTGATTTACTATTAATGATAAGCTCTTTGGCAAAAGTAGGTCCAGCAAGATATGATACTTGTCCTTTTAAATTTAGTTCTTGATAAATTTCTGTCATTAATAAATCTGTATTCTTTTCAAGACCTTTAGATACTAATATTACTCTACTATTATCATTTAGATAGTCTTCAATTCTTGTTAGGACCTCTCTTACATGATTACATGGAACTGCTACAATAATTAAATCTGAAGCGGTTAAAGCAACACTCAAATCCATAGTAACATCTAGATTAGAAGCTAATTCTATTCCAGTTAAGACTCTATCATAAGAGTTATTATTAGTTATTTCTAAATATTCTTCTTCAAAAGCCGTCCAAAAAATAATATCAGCTTTACTTTTTTCATGTAATAAATTTCCAAGAGCAAGACCAAAGGCTCCTGTTCCTAAAATTGTTACTTGCATATTATCACCTTCATATTAATGATACTAACATCTTCTCTTTTTGACAAGAAAAATAATCTTACTAATTTGTAAGATTTTAGTCCTCTTCTATTATTTCTACTTGAATACCATCTGGGTCTGTAATAAAGAAATATGGCTTACCTAGACGACCAACTTTGATATTTACTTCTTTACAAATATCATTTTTTAGAACAAATTCTTTGCCATCTTCTATATTTTTAACTCCTAAGGCAAAGTGTTTTGTACCAACTATTGGTAAGTCCGTTGATACATTTTCGGCAGTTTTAGGTAGTTTACCGAATTCTTTATAACAAAATATTTCTAATATTATATTATTTAGTTTAAGCATATCTATTTTTATACTATTATCATCAGCTTTCCAAGATTTGATTTTTTTAAATCCAAATTTTTTGTAAAACTCTATACTTCTAATATTATCTCTTACACTAATGGTAACGTGATTCACATTGAACATTTTATCTCCTCCTCTTTTATATTTATTTAACATCTGTTCCACCAAAGATTGATATACAGTTAATTGTTAGAGTTGAAACTTTCTTTTTATCGGTAGTAATTGATTTATTCTCATTTCCTCCAAATAGTGAGAAAGAATTAAATTTTACTTTAAAATTATCTTTAACAAAAATACTAGTCCCTCCAAAAATAGAATAAGCATTAATTGTTATATCTTCTTTTAACTCTAATTCTCTTAAGTCTAAGTCAACTCCACCAAAGATACTATAAATATTAGCACCTTTAAAATTAGTATCTGTTACTCTTTCTTCTAAACCACTAAAGATACCATAATAGTTTTTTAGATTACTATCTTTTCTTTTAAAAACTTTTTTTACTTTTAGACTCTCTATTACAATAAATAGTCCTATGATTATTAAAAGAATAGGAAAAAAAGCATCATCTAGTGGTTCTTTAATAATGTTTAATTCTTCTAATAAAAACCAAGTTCCTAAATATAAAACAGTTGTGTTTGCAAGAGTAAATTTCTTACCTTTTATAATATAATATAGAGATGATGCTATTAAAACTAGAGGTATTAAGTAAGAAAAATCAATATTAAACTCTGGGGCAATTATTGATATTAAAAATAAAGCTCCTATTAAAATAAATATTAATCCTATAAACATATAAACACTCCTTTTACTTATTATATAGAAATTAGGTATTATTATCAATGATTATGTATAATTTAATTTTTTTTACCAATACTATTATTAGTCATATAACCAGTAGTCATACAACCAATGTTATTGTTAGAATTATTTTGAGGGCGATGTAATGAAAAAAGATGGTATTGAGGTTAAAATTGGCAATAGTGCTTTTTACTTTAAACTTAGTAAGTTACTTGATGAGAAAAATATAAGTAAAAATAAGCTAGGTCAGGATACAGGAACTGATTATAAAGTTCTTACTAGATATATAAATGGTGATATTGAAAGACTTGACTTAATAGTTCTAGAAAGACTTTGTAATTATTTGGACTGTGAATTAACTGATATTGTCGAACTTAAAAGAAATGTTTTTAAGTAAAAAAAGTTTAAGATTTTATTCTTAAGCTTTTTTCTTTTTGGGAATGAAGTGTTCTATTCCTTTATATTTATCTCGCTTTTTTATATAGAAGTAACCTAAGATAGAGAACGTTACAGCTCCTATAAAGTTAACTATTAAATCTTCCATAGTATCAATTAGACCTATATCTAGATAACCATCTTCTATAGTTATGGTATTACCACCATAGTGAATTGTAGTCTCATCTATTCCTGTAATTATTTTAGGATTAAAAGCGTTAGCATTTGTTAAATTAACTGATGATATTTTATTTACAACAGTATCTTTCTGCATATCAGTACTAAGAATGCTGTCAGCGGTATATTCAAAGAATTCCCATGCTATTCCTACAGTCATTGAAAAACAAAATGATACTAAGGCAACAAAGATAGGACTAAGTTCAATATGAAATTTATCAGCTCTATTTAAAATATCAATTAAAGAAAAACCTATCGCTGCGGCTAGAAAACCATTAAGAGTGTGAAGAATCATATCCCAGTTAGGAATAATATTGTAGAAGTTTTGTATTTCTCCTAATATTTCTGCAGAAAAGATAAATAGAAGAATGATTATTTCTAAAACATTAGGGATACTTACTTTTAACTTATCTTCGACAAAGAAAGGTATTACAAATAATATTAAAGTTAAAATACATAAGAAAATGTTATGATAGTTTCCCATAAATATTTCTCTTATTAAACATAGAATAACTAAGAATCTTAAAACAGTATAAAATATAGCTACTTTTTTATTATCTTCTTCTTTATAATATTCTATCAATCTTTTTTTAAATTTTTTAAATCTTTTTATCATATACTTACTCCTTTTATATAATTATAGGGGATATTTAATTTTGTGTAAAGATATGATACAATATGAAATATGAAAAGAGGTGTTAATCTATGAAATTACCAATTGTAGCGATTGTTGGAAGACCAAATGTTGGTAAAAGTACTTTATTTAATAAAATTGCAGGTAGTCGTATTGCTATTATAGAAGATACTCCAGGAGTTACAAGAGATAGACTTTATGAGGAAGTAAGTTATTTAAATAAACCTTTTTATCTAGTTGATACTGGAGGAATTGACCTTGGCGATGAAAAATTTAATGATGAGATAAAGATGCAAGCTGAAATTGCTATTAATGAAGCGGATGTTGTTATCTTTGTTGTGGATGCTAAAGATGGTATTACTAGTAATGATTTAGTTGTTAGAGATATTTTAAGAAAAAGTAATAAAAAGATTATTGTAGCGATGAATAAAATGGATAATAAAGATAGTTATGATAATATTTATGACTTTTATGAACTTGGGTTTGATAATTATATTCCTATTAGTGCGATTCATAATACTGGATATATTGAACTTATGGATGAAGTTACTAGTGGATTTAAAACAAAAGATGACAAAGATGAAGACAATAGATTAAAAATTGCAATTATTGGTAGACCTAATGTTGGTAAGAGTTCTTTAACTAATGCTATTTTAAATGAAGATAGAGTTGTTGTTAGTAATGTAGCTGGGACAACAAGAGATTCTATCAATACTGTGTTTAAATATCATGATGAAGAGTTTGTTTTAATTGATACAGCAGGAATGAGAAAAAAAGGTAAAGTTTATGAGAGTGTTGAGAAATATAGTTTATTTAGGTCAATGAACTCTATTGATAAAAGTGATATATGTCTTTTAGTAATTGATGCAGAAGATGGTATTAAAGAACATGATAAACATATTGCAGGTTATGCGATAGAGCGTGGTAAAGGTTTAATTATAGTTGTAAATAAATGGGATGCAGTAGAAGATGCTAATATCTCAGAGTTTAAGAAACTTGTTAGAAGTGAATTTCAATTTGCAACTTATGCTCCTGTTGTCTTCTTATCTGCTTTGACTAAGAAACGTATTCATACTTTAATGCCTGAAGTATTAAAGGTAAAAGAAAATATTAATAGAGAGATTAAGACTAGTGTTTTAAATGAAGTTATTGAGGATGCTTATAGTTTAAACCCTGCTCCTAGTTATAAAGGTAAAAGACTTAAGATTTTCTTTGTTAGTCAAACAGGAATAAAACCTCCTAAGTTTACTTTTAGAGTTAATAGTAAGGGATTAGTACATTTTTCTTATGAAAGATATTTAGAAAAT
>CALVUV010000063.1 GCA_944363685.1 uncultured Bacilli bacterium | reverse complement strand
ATTTTAGATGAAAGAGTAGAAGAAAGAGAAAAGAAATCTTTACTTGCTATCAATGATAATTATAAGAAAGTCATATTAACAATGGATAATGTAAAAAATAAACAAATAGATGGTATAGAAGTAATAAATATTATAGACTTCTTATTAGAAGAATAAAACTGAGTAAAAAAATTCTACTCAGTTTTTAATTTCTCATAAACTTCATCTAATTTACTAACACTATTTTCATCAAAAGTACATTTAAAACTATCACTATTATATCTAGGTATTAAATGAATATGATAATGTTTAACATCTTGTCCATAATAATTATTTTGGCAAATAGTTAAACCATCAATATTAAGTTTCTCCTTTAATATAGGATAAATCTTACTCTTAATAGTATCTATCATATAAATAATTAATTCATTAGGTGTATCAAATAAATTCTCATAATGCTCTTTAGGTATAACTAAAGTATGACCATCACTATTAGGATTAACATCTAGGAAAGCTAAAACTTTATCATCCTCATAAACTTTATAAGATGGAATCTCTCCTTTAATTATTTTACAGAATAAACAATCATTCATCTATCATTTCCTCCTTCAACTAATTTTATTATACCATTATAATCAAAAGTAACGCTATAACTATTTGCAATTAATCCATTATTTAAAGAAATACTATTAAAACTATCTATTAAATTATTAAGATAAACCTCATCTAAACTATCAACTTTAACATAATAACTAATAGAATAGTAACCAGTATTATAAATATTATCTTCTAAAATATCTTTCCTCTCAAGACTACTATACTCATCTAAATCTTTAAACTCAACTTTCATATCTTGATAAATAGTATTATTAAAAACTTCTCTATATTTATTTAAAACTTCCTTTTCCTTTTTCTTAATAACATTTTTTCCCTTAACAAAATTATCTTCATAATTATCTGTAATCTTATTATTAGTAGATTCTATTGTAAAATTTAATTCTTTATACTCTTTATCATAATAAGTAATACTGTAACTATTATCATCTTCATTATATTTTAACTTATCCTTTGATACCTCTAAGTCACTATAATTCTCTTCATAATAACTATTAATATCTTCTTCTACACTTTTTTCTTTTAATCTAGGTACTTTTTCTCTTACAACAATAAAACCAAAGAAAATAATTATAAGTGCAAAAAGAATCGCTTGTCCTATCATTAATTTATTCATTTTTCTATTATACATTAATACCACTATCTTTCTATCTATTATTTTATCAAAACCTTTAAATATAAGCAATTATATGTTATACTAAGCATGTCTTTTAACATAAATATTGACAATTTTATAATATATTTTATCATACAATTAGAAAGGGTGATAATGTGTTTAAAATAGATAAATTAAATGTAAAAATAAAAGATACTAATAAAGATATTTTAAAAGATTTCTCTCTTACTATAAATGCAGGAGAAATACATGCTATTATGGGACCTAATGGTGTAGGTAAAAGTACTTTATCAAAAGTAATAATGGCTCATCCTGATTATATTATAGAAAATGGCACTATTACTTATAATGATGAAGTTTTAAATGATTTAACTACTGATGCCATTGCAAGAAAAGGAATTTACTTACTTATGCAAGATCCATCTATTATAGATGGTGTAAGTAATAGTGAAGCCCTAAGAACAGCTTTAAAAGAAAAAGGTCTTGATACTAATTTATATAGTTTTATAACGGAAATGAAGAAGGAGTTAAACTCTTTAAAATTACCACAAGATACTATGCATAGATCAATAAATAAAGGAATGTCTGGTGGTGAGAGAAAGAAAAATGAAGTTTTAGCTTTAAAGATATTAAAGCCAAGTTTTATTATTCTAGATGAATTAGATAGTGGATTAGATGTAGATAGTCTTAAAGTAGTCGCTAATAATATAAATGACTATTTAAAAGAAAATAAAGATACTAGTGTTTTAATCATTACCCATTATAGTAGAGTTCTAGATTTAATAAAACCAGATTATGTTCATCAAATGGAAGATGGTAAAATAATTAAGACAGGAGATATAACTCTTGCTAAAGAAATAGAAAAAACAGGTTATAATAGGGTAAATGAAATAAAGAAGAGTGAAGAAAATGAATAATATATTATTAGATAGTACTATTAGTTATGATAAAGAAGGAATTTACAAATTAACTTTAAATAGTGATAGTATCATTAATATAAATAATTCTAATATAAAACTATATTTAGTAACAGAAAATGATATTAAAATAACTATTAATATAAAAGGTAAAGTAGAAATATATAATTTTACAAAGAATAATATAACAGTAGATTTAAATCTTTTAGAAAAAGCTAAAATAGAATTTTATCAAATGACAATTACAAATAATAATACAACAAATATATTAAATGCTTATCATAAACATAAAGACACTATTAGTAATTTAATTTGTAATGGTATTAGTTATGATAAAGGTAATTTAAAGTTTATTGTTAATGGCTATGTAAAAAAAGGTATGATTAATTCTATTTGTAATCAAACTAGTAGAATCGTTAATTTAGATGCTGCTAAAAGTCTAATAGAACCAAATCTATTCATAGAAGAATTTGACTCTCTTGCCAATCATTCAGCTTACACAGGACCTTTTGATAAGAAAATATTATTTTATTTAAAAACTAAAGGAATTAGTGAAGATAATGCTTACAAACTATTATTAAAAGGATTATTTAAACTAAATGAATTACCTAAAGATTATGAAGAATTAATAGATAAGATGTTATTAGAAATACTAAGGAGGTAATATAATGAAATTGATTTTAGCATCGCAAGGATTTACAACTGACGAAATTGCTAAAAGTGTAGAAAAGTTAGTTAATAAACCTCTAAAAGAAATAAACATTGCCATAATAAATGAAGCCTATGTAGGATTAGATGCTACTAAAGATAAAAGATGGTTAATAAAAGAATTATCTTATATTGAAAAATATATAGGTGGAGTAATAGATTTTGTTAATTTTAGGATATATTCCAAAAAAGAAATAGAAAAGCGTTTAAACATGGCAGACTTAATTTATATAGTTGGTGGGAAACAACATTTATTAGAAAAGCTCTTTAGAGAAACAGATACTATAGATGTAATCAAAAATATAAGTAAAACAAAAGTAATAATGGGTACATCAGCAGGATCTATTGTCCTTGGTAAGAAAATTACAAGTACTAAGTTTTGGGATGAACGTTATCCCCAAGATAAAGAACTTGCTAAAACTCATGAAGAACTTAATTTAGTAGATTTCAATATAATTCCTCATTATATGAGGGAGGATCGTAAAAATTGGACTAAAGATTTTTTTGAAAGAGTTTTACAAGACAATGAATTTAAAGTGTATGCAATAAAAGATAGTCAAGCAGTTATATATAATGATGGAAAAATAGAATTTATTGGGGGTATGCCAGAAGTATTTGGTAAAAAAAATTAAGGAGGTGAAAATTATGCATCGTGAAGATTTTCCAATCTTAAAAAATGATTTAATATATTTTGATAATGGAGCGACTACTCTAAAACCTAAATGTGTTATTGAAGCGATGAATGATTATTATTATAACTATGGTGCAAATATTCATAGGGGAGACTATAAAATATCACATAAAGCAAGTGAAGAATATGAATTGGTTAGAGATAAAGTAAAAGAATTTATAAATGCTAGAAATGCTAAAGAAATAGTCTTTACAAGTGGAGCGACAGATGCTCTTAATAAAATAGTTTTTGGTTTTATGAAAGATTATTTACATGAATCAGATGAAGTTTTAATTACTAAAAGTGAACATGCTTCAAATGTCTTACCTTGGTTTGAATTAAAGAAATTAAATAATATAAAAATAAATTATATACCTTTAAATGAGAATCATGAACTAACTCTAGAAAACCTAGAAAAATCTATAACTAAAAATACAAAAGTAATTTCAATCGCTTCAGTTACTAATGTAGTAGGTGATGTAAGAGATATTGCAAGTATTAGTAAAATTGCTCATCAACACAATATTATTTTAGTAGTAGATGGTTCTCAAAGTGTTCCTCATATGAAAACAGATGTTATTAAAGATGATATAGACTTTCTTATTTTTGCAGGACATAAAATGTTAGGACCAACAGGAGTAGGAGTTTTATATGCTAAAGAAGAATATCTTGAAAAAACTTATCCAATAGAATTTGGTGGAGGAATGAATCAATACTTTGAAGAAACAGGAGAAGTAGAATATAAAAGTATTCCTACAAGGTTTGAAGCCGGAACTCCTCCTATCGCTGAAGTAATAGGATTAGGCGCTGCTATAGATTATTTACAAAGTATAGGTATGGATAATATTAATAAATACGAACAAGAATTAAAGAAATATCTTGTTTCTAAATTAGAAAAAAATAAAAAAGTAATTCTTTACAATAAAAGTAGTGAAAGTGGTATTCTAGCATTTAACTTAGAAGGAATATTTAGTCAAGATACAGCCATTTACTTAGATCATTATAATATCTGTGTAAGAGCAGGAAACCATTGTGCTAAAATCCTAAAAAATGAAATTAATATAAAAAATACTTGTCGTATTAGTCTTTATTTTTATAATACTAAAGAAGAAATTGATAAATTAGTAGAAGTTCTAGAAAACTCAGATGATTTATTTAAAGTAATACTATAGGAGGAAGTTATGGATAGTGAACTAAAAAGAGAAGTAATACTAGATAATTATAATAATCCTTATCATAAAGGATTAAAAAATGAAAAAGATTATAAAAAAGCGAATACCAATAATGAATCTTGTATAGATGATATTGATATTGAACTAAAAATAGAAAATGGAATTATTAAAGATGCTAACTTTGATGGAGAAGCTTGTGCAATCTCTACATCTGCTACTTCTATTTTCTTAAGAAAAATAATAGGTAAAAGTGTAAATGAAGTTAAAAAGTTAATAGAAAATTATGAAAACTTAATTAATGAAAAAGAGTATGATGAAGAATTACTAGGAGAATTAATGGCCTATGACACCATTTATATGCAACCTAATAGAAAACACTGTGCTCTTCTTCCTGTTGATACAATAAAAAAGATATTAAAGGAGGAGTAATATTTGGAGATAATTGGACTTAATAAAGATAATATAATAAAGATATCAAATCATAAAAAAGAAGCTACTTGGGTAAAAGATTATCGAATTAAATCATATGAACATTTTGAAAATATGTCTAAAGAACTTCCTTTTGGTCCTAAATTTAATCTTAATTTTGATGATATCATCTACTATAAATCTACTACTGATGAATTAACTGATGATTGGTCTAAAGTATTAAAGCCAATTAAAAGTGAATTAGATAATTTAGGAGTTTTAGAAAGTGAACAGTATATGGATGGTATGGGTGTTCAATATGAAAGTGAAGTAATATACCATAATATGCTTAAAGAATTAACAGATAAGAATGTAATATTTACATCAATAGATATGGCTTTAAAAAAATACCCAGACTTAGTAAAAAAATACTTTGGTAAGATTGTTAAAAATACTGATAATTTATATGCAGCCTTAAATAGTTCTGTTTTCTCAGGTGGTAGTTTTATTTATATACCTCCTCATACTAAATTAAATAGACCATTACAAAGTTACTTTAGAATTAACAGTAAAGGAATGGGACAATTTGAAAGAACTTTAATAATAGTAGATGATGATAGTGAGCTTCATTATATAGAAGGATGTACTGCCCCTACTTATGCTACCTCATCTCTACATGCTGCTGTAGTAGAAATATATGTTGGAAAGAATAGTAAATGCCGCTATAGTACTATCCAAAACTGGGCTCCTAATGTCTATAATTTAGTTACCAAAAGAGCTTTAGTTGAAGAAAATGGTATAATGGAATGGATTGATGGAAATATTGGTAGTGCTCTTACTATGAAATATCCTTGTTGTATCTTAAAAGGAGATAACTCTAGTGGTACTTGTATAACTATAAGTGTCGCTACAAATAAACAAATCCAAGATACAGGCGCTAGAATGATTCATCTAGGTAAGAATACAAACAGTAAGATAATATCTAAAAGTATCGCTAGAAGTGGAGGAAATGCTACTTATAGAGGAGATGTAAAGATTAAAGAAAAAGCTACTAATTCTTATTCAATGATAAAATGCGACACATTAATACTAGATAAAGATAGTATTAGTGATACTATACCTACAAATATAGTATCTAATAAAGATAGTACAATCGAACACGAAGCGACTGTTTCTAAAATAAGTGATGCTAATCTTTTCTATTTACAAACTAAAGGAATACCTAAAGAAAAATGTGAAGAATTAATAGTTTTAGGCTTCCTTGAAGAGTTTAGAAAAGAACTACCTATGGAGTATGCGGTTGAACTAAATCAGCTTTTGAAAAAAAACTTGTAATTTTGAAAATTCAAGAAAATTTAGTCTTGAATTTTTTAAATTGCTCTAGAGAAAATTAAAAATTGAACTAAAAAACTCTTTGAATTTTAAATTTTCCTCTTTTGCAACAAATTTAAAACTATGCTAGTGTATGTGACGAAAGGAGGAATTAAATGTTAAATAGCTTAATTTTAGTAGGACGTCTAACTAAAGACATCGAAATAAAAGAAACTGAAACTGGTAAGAAAGTAGGAACACTTTCTCTAGCAGTACCACGTTCTTTTAAAAACATGGATGGTGTTTATGAAACAGATTTCATAAACTGTACTCTATGGGAAGAAAAAGCTAAGCTTACTAAAGAATATTGTAAAGTTGGTGATATTGTCGGAATTAGAGGACGTCTTCAAAGCAATATTATTAAGACAGATTCTGGTACAAAATACTTCTTAGAAGTAGTTGCAGATAAAGTCACTTTTCTGTCAAACAAAAAGAAAGAAAATGTCAAAAATACTGATAATTAGTCGATTTTTCTCTTGTTTTTCAATATTTTTAAAATAAGTGTTGACTTTTCCTAAAGAAAAGCTTTATAGTTTAAGTATAATTAATTAAGGAGAGACAAATATGTTGCTAAGTAAACGTTTAAAAGAGTTGCGTATAGAAAATGGGTTAACGCAACGAGAGTTGGGCGAGCGTGTAAATGTTACAAAAGTAAGTATTTGTTGTTACGAAAATGGCACGAGAGTCCCAACTTTGGATACCCTAACAAAATTAGGAGAGGCCTTAGATGTAGATGTAGATTATCTACTAGGTTATGATAAGCCTGTAAAAGAGAAAGGTAAAAATAAAAAAGTTATCAATATGGCTAAAGAAGAAATTGAATTTATTATGGGATTAAGAAATATAGAAGATATTCATAATCTTATAATAGAAGATCCAAAAAGGGCTCTTGAGCTTATAAGTAAGAGGCTAGATTAACTAGACTCTTTTAAATTTCTTAAAAAAGTATGAAAATTGTAAATTGAGAAGAATTTAGAGTTCAATTTTTAAAATTCCCTAGAGGAATTTAATAAATTAAAACTCTTTTTTTCTTGAATTTTAAAAATTGCTTGTTTGCATTAGTTTTACCCCTATGTTAGAGTGTAGGCATCTAC
>CALVUV010000062.1 GCA_944363685.1 uncultured Bacilli bacterium | reverse complement strand
GAAAGAGACAAGCCATTATACAAAAGTATATAGTTTGTCTCCTTTCGTAGTGTTATAATACACTATTTTTTCTATTTAGTCAACACTTTTTTTCGAAGTTCTTTTTCAAAATTGTCATTTGACAGTTTAGAAGTTATATCAAGATAGTCAGAGCTTCTTAAATATTCTTTCTTTAATTTCTTATCATCAAAAGCATGTTTAACAAATTTATCTTTAAACTTTGTTAGTTCATTATTAACATCAGCATTAGATATAATTCCAAGCGAGTAGTTTTCAGCAAGGTAATTTAGATAAACATCAACTAGGTAATCAGATAAAACACTCATTAGGTTTATTGCCTCTTTACTTTCATAATCATAATTATCTAATTTATCCATCATAGTAATAAATCCAATAGCTTCTTGTTTAGAAGAATGTTTGGATAAAAATTCAATGAGTCCCATAAGATTATTAGAAGTATACATGCTTCGCATTTTTTCTTTTCCTAGCATTAATTCAACTTTACTTACAATGTTCGCTTCTAGCATATAATCAATTTCACTATCAAAATAACGTTTTGTTAATAAATCTGTATAGCCTTCATTTAGAGAATTAGCGATATCTAAATAATCATTGCCTTGGCTGAATCCACAGAAATAATTTTTAGTTGTTTCATGATATGTAAAGGCATGAAATAATTCGTGATAGATAATATCTATTATATATACCTTAATTTTATTGTTATAAAAGTTATAATAGCCAGTTGCACCATTTTTTTTAGCTTTTGATTTTTTTAATTTAGTTACTTTTAATGTTCTTAATGTTTCATTTGGATTTCTAAAATTAAAATCAGCTTTAGTCTTTTTGATGAACTTTTTTATGTATGGCTTATATTTTTCATCTATAGTAAGTTCATTAATATCTATTGTTATCTCATGTTTACCTAAATTTGGTCCTAGAGACTGAATTTTTTTATATAAAAATTCGAATTTTGATTTGTTAATATTCAAGTTTTTTATTGCCATCAATAATCCTCTTTTCTAATGCGTTTTATATTAACACAATTTATATGAAAAGAAAAGGTTCTAATAACAAGTTATTCATATAACTAGTTGTTTCTGAAAATGGTCATTTGATAGTTTAGAAGTTATATCAAAATAGTCAGAGCTTCTTAAATATTCTTTCTCTAATTTTTTATCATCAAAAGCATATTTAACAAATTCTTCTTTAAATGCGCCTAGCTTATCATGAATATCTGTATATGTAATCATTCCACTTTGATATTTAATTACAAGGTCATTTATATAAATATCGACTAAATAGTTTGATAAAATATTCATTAATCTTATTGTCTTTTTGTTTTCATAATTATATTTATCTAATTTATCCATTAAGATAATAAAACTAACACTTTCTTGTTTAGAAGAGTATTGAGATAAAAATTCGACAATATCAATGAGATTATTAGAAGTATACATTTCTTGCATTTTTTCTTTTGTTAATATTAATTGAAGTTTATTTGCTATATTAGCTTCTACAGTATAATTAATCTCATTATTAAAAATATCTTTAAATAATAAATCTGTGTATCCTTCATCTAAACTAGAACCTATATTATATCCTAAATCTTCTTGATAAAATCCACAACCGATAGCAGAGTCTTCTCTCCAAGAAGTGAAAGCGTGAAACAGTTCGTGGTATAAAGAATCTATTTTATCTTTTCTTATTCTTATTTCATTTTCAATTATACTGTAATCTCCCTCTTTAATTTTTAATAAGCTTTCGGGAAATTTAATATTAGTTATATTCAAAGTTTCTAATGTTTTATTTATGTTTCTAAAATTAAAATTACTAGTTTTATTAATAAATTCTCTTAAATATGGTTTATACATTGAATCTATTTGTAAGTTATCTATATCAATTACAATATTTTCTTGTTCTACACTAGGTATTCTTTTGATAGCATATTTAGAAATGTAATTTATTTTGTTTATCTTCAGGGCATCTATACTCATTAATATTCTTCTTTCTAGTAAACATAATATTAACATAAAATTTTGTAAAAGAAAAGAGGAATTGTTCCTCTTAATTATTGAGCATTATTTATAATTGGATTTAAATCATAAAGTGTTCCATCTTTAGTTTGGGCAAGAATTGTAACACTACTTCCTACTGGATTTCTTATTGCTCCTACTGAATAGAATTTAACTACATCTTTTAAATCGTTTAACGTGCCATAAGAAATTAGTCCATCTATACCATTAGATGATAGGGCTTTATATACCGGAATATATTCAACAGTACCATCATCCATCAAGAATAAGATAACATCGCCAGATATATCTTGACCAATACCTCCAACAAATACGTCTTTAACTCCTTGAGTAAATGTTATAGTTTTCTCTTCAACAGTTCCTTCTACTACACCTGTAGTATCCCAATTTAAACCATAAGTATCAGAAAGAGTTTTTCTATTAAAACTTAAGGTAGCTATTTCTCGAGTTTCATCTAATATAACATCAATTGTGCCATTATAATTTTGTAATTCATATGAATCGGCAGTACTGTTAACAATCTTACTAGTATCAAAATCTAGAGAATTGTTGTCTACATTTTCTTCTGATTCATTGTTTTCATCATTATTAGTTTTAGCTTTTTCATTTTCTTCTACTTGACCAAATGTTAAATAATCTAGACTATATGCTGCATAGATTACACCTCCACAAATTATTATTCCTAATAATATGCCTACAATAACATGTAACCCCGTTTTACTCTTCTTACTTTCCATTACTTTCACCTTCCTTATGATAATTCTAACATAAAATAGATAAAAATTGCATAAAAAAAGAAGCTAGTTATTTAACTTCTACTGTAGCACCAGCTTCTTCTAATTTTGCTTTGATTTCATTAGCTTCTTCAACAGAAATGTTTTCTTTAATTGGAGAACCAGCATTATCAACTAAATCTTTAGATTCTTTTAATCCTAGTCCTGTAATTTCACGAACTACTTTGATAACTGCAACTTTAGCAGCTCCAGCATCAGAAATTGATACTGTAACTGTAGATGGACCAGCATCTTCTGCAGCAGCAGCTCCTGGAGTAGCAACTGCAACTGATGATGGATCTACACCAAATTCTTCTTTCATTGCATCTACTAATTCTTTAATTTCTAAAAGATTCATTTCTTTTAATGAGCTAATAAATTCTTCTTTTGTTAATTTTGCCATTTTATTTTCCTCCTATATTTTAATTTTCTTCTTTTTGTTCACTGTATAAATTTAAGCAGATAGATAGGTCGCGAACAAGTCCTATCATACCACCTGCAAGCATAGTAAGTAAGCCATCTCTTGATGGGATCTTTGCATATTCAGCTAGTTTAGCATTGTCTGCTATTTCACCATCAACATAACCAACTTTTAGAACTAATGCTTCATGATCTTTAGCAAAGTCTGATAATACTTTGATTGGAGCTATTTGATCAGTACTATAAGCAAAAGCACTAGGTCCTTCTAAAGCTTCACTTAAATCAATGTTTAAGTCTTTGAAAGCTCTAGCCATTAAAGTATTTTTATATACTTTATAGTTAGCATCAGCTTCTCTTAAAGCACGTCTTAACTCTTTAATTTCAGCATCAGTTAGACCACGATAATCAAATAGAACAAAGCTTGAACTGTTAGTTGCTTTATCTTTGATTTCATCAATTACTTCTTGCTTCTTAGCTAAGATTTTTTGATTAGCCATTTTCTTTCCTCCTATCTTTTGTCAGTGCAAAAAAGTTCTAGAGATATCCCCCAAGAACTTTTATTTATAAAGATAGTCCTCGGTAGGATTTACGTTTTTACCTACTGTCTTTGGCACTGATTAATTAATTTGCATAATTATTATATTCTATAATCTACTATTTGTCAAAAGAATTAATTTGAATTTTAATTCCAGGACCCATAGTTGATGAAATAGATATGTTTTTAATATAATCACCTTTTACTGTAGCAGGTTTAATTTTCATAATTTGTGCTACAAAGGCATTAATGTTTTCTAATAGGTCTTCTTCAGTAAATGATGCTTTACCAATTAAAGAATGAATATTACCAAAGCTATCAGTACGATATTCAACACGTCCTGCTTTAGCATCTGCTACTGCTTTTGCAACATCTGTAGTAACTGTTCCTGTTTTAGGGTTTGGCATTAAACCTTTAGGTCCTAAAACACGTCCTAATTTACCTAGTAAAGGCATCATATCTGGAGTTGCAATCATAGTATCAAATTCAAACCAGTTTTCATTAGCTATTTTATCTAAGTAATCTTGATCTCCAACATAGTCTGCTCCTGCTTCTTTAGCAGCTTTAGCATTGTCTCCTTTAGCTATTACTAAGATACGATTTGTTTTACCAGTTCCTTTTGGTAGAACGATAGCACCTCTTAATTGTTGATCAGCTTTTTTAGGATCAACATTTAGGTTCATAGCTATTTCAATTGAAGAATCAAATTTAGTAATACTTGTTTCTTTAACTAATTTTACTGCTTCTTCTTTAGTATATAATTTATTCTTTTCTACTTTAGTTGCAGCATCTTTGTATTTTTTACTTCTATTTTTCATTTTTCTTCCTCCTTATGTGGTTATTCGGGTAAGCAATTAGTGTTACATCCTCCCACATAGGTATAACCTATATGTTAAGTTAATTATTTATTTTCTTCTATAGCAACACCCATATTTTGGGCAGTACCAGCAACGATTTTCTTAGCTTCTTCAACAGTATAACAATTTAAATCTGGTAACTTAATTTCAGCTATTTCAGTTAAGTCTTTATCAGATAAAGTTGCAACTGTTTCGTTCTTACCTTTTGTTGAACCTTTAGAAATCTTAGCATACTTCTTAATTAAGAAAGCTGCTGGTGGAGTTTTAATTACAAAGTCAAAACTTCTATCATCGTAAACAGAAATCTCAACTGGTAAGATATCTCCCATTTTATCTCTTGTTGCATCATTATATTTTGTACAAAACTCTTGTAAGTTAATTCCAGCTGGTCCTAAAACTGTTCCTACTGGTGGAGCAGGAGTAGCTTTACCTGCAGGTATTTGTAACTTTATTTGTTTTACAACTTCTTTTTTCTTTGCCACGAAAAACACATCCTTTCTTACTCGTTTTCGCGAGTGGTTATAATAGCTTTTCAATATCAAGATTGTTTAATCTCAATTTTCAATATCAAGATTTTTTAATCCCAACATTATATTGCACTTTTTGCTTCCCACTAATATTAATCTATATAAAATTAATATAGCCCCTAAATAATAACATAGTTTTTGTTATTTGACAAGCATTTTATGCTTTTTCTATTTGAGTTAAATCTACTTCTACTTGTGTTTCTTGTCCAAACAAGTCAACATTAAGTTCAATTTTTTCATTAGCAGTATCAACTTCTTCAATAGTTCCAAACATTCCTGTGAATGGTCCACCAATGATTTTTACTTTTGTACCTTTTTGTAGTTCTTTATCAACATCAATTCTACTAATACCCATATTTCTTAGAATATGATCTACTTCACTAGGTTGTAATGGAGTTGGTTTTGCACCTTTACCACTTGAACCAATAAATCCTGTAACACCTGGAGTATTACGAACTATATACCAAGCTTCATCTGTCATTATCATTTCAACTAAGATATAACCTGGGAATAGTTTTTTTAATTTAGTTTTCTTTACTCCATCTTTTATTTCAGTTTCTTCTTGTTCTGGAACAATTACTCTAAAAATATAATCTTGCATATTCATTGATTCAGCACGCATTAGAAGTTTTTCTTGAACTTTCTTTTCGTGTCCTGAATAAGTATTAACGACATACCATTGTTTTTCCATAACCATTTCCTTTCTAATTACCTAATGAGTGTAGAGCTGCTAAAATGATATCAATTATATAGAAGAATAAAGCACACGCTATAATAAAGATAATAGTTGCAATAGAATATTTAACCATTTCTTTTCTTGAAGGCCATTTTACTCTTTTAAATTCAGTTTTAACACCACTAATAAAATTCCCTATTCTAGTAATTATATTTACTTTTTCTTTCTTTTTTTCTTTAGAAGAAGTTTTTTTATTTTCTTTTTTAGATACTTCTTTTAAAGATTCCTTTTTAATTTCTTTAGTTTCTTCTTTTTTCTTCGCCATATACACATCTTCCTTTGTATTTTTTTCTAAAAGAAAAACACTTCTCAGTGCTTAAGCATAAATTACCACAAACTATAATGATAGTCAAGTGTTTTTCTAAAATTCTGTGATTAATAATTTAAATTACTTACTTCAGCTTCAGCATTTAAAGATATATGTATTTTAGATAGTGATTTATGTTTAATTAATTCATTTATCTTTGCTTTTAATAAAGTTCCATTAGTAGTAAGACTTATATTCATATTATTATCATCACAGATATTTAATATTTCACTTAAATTAGAATGTAGTAATGGTTCTCCTTTTACGTGAAGACAGATAGTATTCGTATAGTCTTTTACTTTAGATATTACTTCTTTAAATTCACTTACAGACATTTCTTTTAATGGTCTTATTGATTTTTTACAGAAGGAGCAAGACAAGTTGCATTTATTTGTGATTTCTATATAAATACGATTAAATCTCTTCTTCATAACTATTCACTCTTTAATTCAAATAAAGCATTTCTTAGTTCCATAGCACGTTCAAAGTCAAGATTTTTAGCTGCTTCTTTCATTTCTTGTTCAATTCGCTCTAGTTCTAACATCTTTTCTTTCTTAGTTAATTTTTTCTTAGTTTTAGTAGAATCTTTTGTATCAACATTACTAATAACTTCTCTTATTTCTTTTTCAATTGTTTTAGGAACTATACCGTGTTCTTTATTGTAAGCTTCTTGAATTTCACGACGACGTTTTGTCTCTTTAATCGCTTTATCCATAGAGTCTGTAATATTATCTCCATACATAATAACGTGTCCATTAGCATTTCTAGCACAACGTCCAATTGTTTGGATAAGACTTCGCTCACTTCTTAAGAATCCTTCTTTATCAGCATCTAATATAGCGATTAGAGATACTTCTGGAATATCTATTCCTTCACGTAATAGGTTTATTCCAACAACAACATCATAAATACCACATCTTAAGTCGTGAATAATTTGTAAACGTTCTAGAGTTTTTATTTCAGTATGAAGGTATGCTACTTTGATATCTAGGTCTTTTAAGTAGTTAGTTAACTCTTCACTCATTCTAATAGTTAAGGTTGTAATTAGGACTCTTTCGTTTTTCTTAATACGTTCATTGATTTCTCCTACTAAGTCATCAATTTGACCTTCTGTCTTTCTAACTTCAATAGTTGGGTCAAGTAATCCTGTTGGTCTAATGATTTGTTCTACAAACTTACCTTGTGTTTTTTCAAGCTCATAATCACCTGGTGTTGCAGATACATATATCGCTTGCTTTATCTTCTTTTCAAATTCATCAAACTTTAAAGGACGGTTATCAAGGGCACTAGGTAGACGAAATCCATAATCAACTAAGTTTTGTTTTCTTGCTCTATCTCCATTATACATTCCTCTTACTTGAGGTAGAGTTACGTGGGACTCATCAACTATTAAAAGATAATCATCACCAAAGAAGTCCATTAG
>CALVUV010000061.1 GCA_944363685.1 uncultured Bacilli bacterium | reverse complement strand
TAGAATTCGACTCTAACACTAATACTTTAGAGGTATATTACAATTAATGTCCCTTTTGTTATAAGTTCCTCCATATTACAAAAGGGACACTTACATAAACTAAGAATTTAGAGATACTAAATTTACTGAAAAAACTATTATAAAAAGAAAAGCAGGTAGAGCCAAAATTAAGACTCTACCTTTTATTAATTATTAGCTACTTCGTATAAAGGCCCGCAGTCACATCTAAAGTGAACTCCGTCAGCTTCTAGAATTGCTACACCATTTTTTAAATAAGTGGTTGGGAGTTCAACACCTATTACAGTAAAAGTATTATCACATTTCCAATAATCACCAACATTTAGAACTGCATTATAATTAGCATTACTACCATCAGAATTACATTTAGCAAGTGGACCACTTGGAATGTAATCATTTGCTCCACAAGGAGAACCATAGCAAGTATCATAGCATCCAATAGCACCATTAGGATATTTATTATTAGGCAATATTATTTCATTTACTTTAAATACACCATTAAACTTTACCTTTGAACCAACTTTTAATATTTGGTCTGCTGAAGAACTAGAACCTCCACCATTTAATCTCTCTTGAACTTTAGAAACGAATGTATTCCAGTCATAAGGGTTACCACGTCTTATGTCATAAGGACAGTCTTTACCAGTCCAATGATTATGTTGAAATAAGTGACTACTAGCATTTGTAACACCATATCTTTTTAATATCTCTGCAGATAATTCTATTGCATTATCAGTAGCTTTTCTGATATCTCCATCGGAGTTATCACATATTTCAATAGAGATAGTTTTCATGTTTCCATCGCCTCTACCATCACCTTGGCACCAAGCTACCTCATTTTCTGGAACACACCTAACAGCTCTATCTTGATCTACTACATAATTCCATGATGTAGTTACATTCTTCCAAGAACCTCTTAAAAGGTTGGCATGAGCTATTGCATTAGCACCTTTATTATTGTTTGATGTGTTATGGATGGTTATACCTTTAAAACCAGTTCTTGGTATCCCTGGTCTACAACTGTAACCAAGTGGAGCCAACATTTCGATTATTTTCATTAATCATCACTTCCTTTACCATCTTCTGCTATTCCACTTTTTACTTCTTCTAGACTAGCTTCTTCTTTTGGAAGAGTTTTATCTTCTTTTATTGTTGCCATATATTATTTCTCCTCTACTTTTATACATTTATTTTCCCACTTTTTATAAGCATCTAAATAAAGCTCATTCTTATCTCCGTTGTAAGTAATCTCATAATACATACCATCTGAAACAGTAGTACTTACTAATGCTTTAAAGTTTTGTAATGTTTTACTAAACCATACAATAAAGACATTATCCTTATTTATTTTTAATCCATCAGTTTTATCAACGTTTTCATTAAAGTAATCAACGACTACCTCTTTACATAAATCTAACATTTCATCATTTTTCATTTTCATTTCCTCCTCACTTATTTTTAATATCAATTAAATCAGCCATTCCACCGGCTCCCATTGTTGCTACTAAGCATAATACTAATGCTTGTAATAGGTTTGGCTCAACACCTGTAAAATAGCAAATTAATGCACTAATTACACCCACAATCACATTCTGAATTGGAATATATTTGTTGGGTACTGCATCAATAAATATCTTTGTAATAGCTCCTAAAATGTAAGCAACTATTGCTATAATTACTACATAAGTTATTTCCATTTTATCTACTCTCCTTTACTTTGAATTAATAAGATGTTCTTCAACATACCATACTAGTTGATTAATCACATCTTTATCTACTTTCATATTTTCTTTGTTAAACCAATGTATAGCAATAAAACCAATGATATTACCATCTTTGTTATGTATTGCTATATCATAAAATGCTCCTACATCTATACTCTTTTTGAAATTATAAGTACTAGGCATAGATGTTTTTAGTTCTTCCAAGTCTTTACATATAAACTTGCCATCTTCTGTAATCCTATGTATAAATTGAGGCATACAGTTGGTAGGTAAGTTTATACATCTCTGTTGAACTGGTTTATTACCAGCTTTAAAGACCTCGTATGTACAAGAGAATTTATATGCTGACCTATAATCGCTATAGTGTTCTCCATTGTGAAACTCGTACACATGGATCCTGTCGGCATTTAGAACTTCTTTTACATATTCCAATTTATTAAGTATTTCTAAATCTAACTTATTCTGCCTAGGCAACATCTTACCTACATTTGTTTTTTTAAAATATTGGTTTAGATACTTTTTACACGCATATAGCGCTACTACTATCTCTGCTATAAATATTCCAAACTCCTTAGCAGCTTCTATAATTTCATTTATCATATTAAGCAGTTCTCCTCCAAAAGAATTTATCACAAGCAGAGTCTAACATTTGTGTTTCATTAACAGAAACTGTTAAATAAAAATAAGCTGTATCGCCAGCCTTAAGCTCATCTGCACCTACAATATCTAAAATTTGTAATTCTCCAGTTGAAGCATTTATATAAAACATTATATCGACATTAGACCCATCAGAACATCCTACGAAACGCATACTATTTGTAAATCTTGAAATGCCCAGATTATCAAAATTAAATGTACCTAGAACTCCTCCGCTATCAGTTACTGCTTTATTTGTTTTAAATGAAAATTCTATGTTCATGCAGTGTCCGTTTTTTGACACGTAACAACTTAAATTGTCATCTGATTGAGTTATAAAATCAGAATTAGGTGTAAAGGCATTAAAACTTAAATTGCTGCTAGCCGCAGATACAAATTCTTTGTCAATTAACTCCCAAGTTCCACCATAAACATTGTTTGGATTGAAGCTATAATCAGAATTTATTATTACAGCTCCTACCGGGTAGATAAAATTATTCATTTCATTAATTCTTTGATTAGTAGCATTAATATCATTTGCTCCAAAATCGTCACCCTCAATTTCATAGTCTGTTACATCTTCAAGTGAAATAGTACCGTCAGAATTATTAATTAAGTTAAACTTTTTATTTCCTACATATGTATAATCTTGATAATCAGTTTTTAGATTTTGTTGCCCCTCCATCTTTTATTCCTCCTCCCAATTTACTAGATAATTTAAAAGGCAATTTATTTAATGCTTTTTCATCTTTAGAAACCTTTACCTGAATTGTAAAACTTTCAGACTGATAAACTTTTTGTGGACTTAATCTTACCTCATCTATTCTTATCAATTATCATCACCTTCTATAATTTCATATTGATCTTTAGAAATTTTTTCTACTCCATTTTCAGTCACTATATAGACCTCTGCATCTTTAAAATCTTCTCCATTGATAGAAACCATAGCAAAAGTACCAGCAATAGTTTTAAAAGAAACAGTATTACTACTACCCCATATTTGATTACTTGTTTTCTTCCCTCTAATTTGGTACGTATAATTAGTATCATCTGCTAAGCCAGATAGAGTAATTGGATTAGACATTGATATATTTTGCCAATTACCACCATTTAATCTTCCTTGAAGACTATCAAGAGTACTATTAGTTGAATAGTTAAAAGTAGCTGTTTCTTCTTCAATGTTTTTAATAGACAAACTAACAGATGGTGCATTTCTATCAATTTGAGGTAAATTTATTGTTCCACCACAATTACCACTCATAACAAAAGTGGTATTAATAGAACCACCTATATAAATAGAAGCATTACCATTTGAATCATGATTAACTATTATATCTTGAGTATTAACAACTGTTTCCCCTCTATAATAAGTATTTGCTAAGCCAAACGACGTGTTATAAAGTGAAGCAGAACCACTTGACCAACTAATATTATTGGCGTCAACATAAATACTAGCTTGTACTCTAATAGTAGATCTGTTATTTATTTTATCCTGGTTTAACAATTGCCATTTTAAAATATATGCATAATAAAAAGAGCCATAATTAAATCCGACTCTTGCAAACTCATTCATATATCATTACCCCTTTGGCTTTATCCAGACTATTGTCTTATTTGATATTGGTGTAGGTTGAGTGTCTGATACTACTAATTTAGGATTGCTATCTAATTCTGCTACTTTTTCCTTTACTGGATCAAATTCAGTTTTTGTAACATATAAACCATTATCTTCTATCAACTCTATTTGGCTTTGTATATATTCAAAAATTGAATTATAATCTAAGAAAGTTCTATTATCTACAAAGTCTGTTATACCAGTAGTTAAAGCTCTAAATCTAGCAAATTCATACTGATAAATTCCTGTATTTTCTGTTAATTTTTGCTTAGTTAAAGCAGGATAAGAACTTTGACCAGTTAATACTTTAAATTGGCCTTGAACAAAGCTAGTGTCTGTATTATCTTTAGACATATCTAATTCATATACTAAAACGCAATATGAGCCATCTAAGACAACTTGTAATGTTTCTGAATTAACAATTTCTGTTAATCCTCCTTGAACAATAAAAAAACCGTCACTTATTGTAACGGAATTGCTAGTGTTTGATAGTGAACAACCAGAACCTTCATTTTGAAAGATTCCATTTGTACCATTAAGAAAAGTATTATTAATAAGTCTATCAGCAACTGAATAGTATATCTGATCATTATATGAGTGTCCTTTTAACATTTTAATTTCTCCTTTCCTGTAAAAATTTATCAATATAGTCAACTCTTATGTTCCCACAACTAATTGTTAAATAGTTTTGATTGGCATCAACTATTTTAGATATATAAGTATTTTGGACTATATTATTCTTTGTTTTTATTAAAACAGGTGTACCTAATTTTATTTTTGAAATATCATATAATTTAGATGCTTTTAAAATCTCAAAAGTAATATTATGCTTATAAGAATTACCCTTAAAAACATCTAAAGAAGCTTGTTCTGCATCAGCAGCATCCTCAACAGTTATCTTTTCTGTCTTCCCATAAACACGATTTGGATTTGTTTTATCTGTCGTAGTAGTTCTGTCATTCAAAAGATATCTATAATATTTTGATTTAGTAGCATTTATATACACCTCAACCTTGGCAGTATATGATAAAGAGAATACCTCACTATAGTTTGTTATATCACTTGTTGTTGTATCAATTAGCATTTTGTCTTCTGTCCTAGTAGATATTTGTAATTTCAATGTACTACCATTTAATGTAAAATCAAAATCCAAGTCATATTTTTGGATTGCATTGTTTATGAAAGTTAATAAGTTATAAATGTTATTTGATACAGTTACAATACTGCCAACACTTATATTTTTTTTAGTATGAGTTAAAGCTTCTACCGAAAAAAAGCTTCTATTAACAAACGTATCAGTATTATTAATAAACTCATTTTCTATAGTTTCTTTTATAAAATCCTCAATTCCTATACTAGAAATAACATCTTCATTTTCAACAAACATATCTACATCAAATAAGGAAAGAACATCTTTACATGTAATTGTATATGAATTACTATTCTGTGTTTGCCCCTGATTTTGAACAATTCCAAGAAAAGACATTTTATCGTTTTTCTTTAAATAGATAAAATCGCCTTCTTCTATAGAAAGTTCTTTAAAACTAATAAAAATTGAATTACCATTTGTTTCAAGGTCACGATTAATCTCCTGAATATTAAGTTGAACAGCATCTAAAATTTCAAATGTTTTTTTATCTAAAAAATAAGCGATAGTTTCTTCATATAAATACACTGGTTGCTCTTTTTTTAAGACAACTAAATCAACATCATCTATAGCTGTCTCATCACCTGAACTATATATAACATCTATAACATGTAAACCTGTAACTGTAGGTGCCGTCAAAGATAATTCATATAATTCAGTTTGTTCATTATATATCAGAACATACTCTTGATCATCTAATATTATTTTTACAGTATCTTCCATGTTTTCTCCTAAATAGATCTATAATATGGATATATATTAAGTCTTGCAGATGTGATTTCATTATCAGCTTGTATTGTAATATTTGATGTACCTAAAGGAAGCTTATAGATATTATTATTTTCAATATTTATATAAGCTTGTTTAAATAAACTTTCATAAGTTCCATCAACATTCTGCTTCATTATTTTAATATCGCCATCTATAGAACTATATATAAACTTTTCATATTGGTCTATTTCTATTTCAATCAACAGGTTAAATAGAATATTATTGTTAGAATCAGTAACAATTATCTCTGGATTTTTAACTGCCCCGTCTATTTCTAAATAAATTGGTGCTAAAGTATGACCAGTATTGTTAAACTCTAATTTTCTAGAATTATAATTTGCAAATCTAGCACCCCATTTAAAATTCCATCTAACCTCATTTGAACCAGCTGACATATCATAAGTATATTCTTTTTGTTCATACCAGAGAGAGGTCATATCTAATATTATAGGACAACTAAGTATTCCATTTGTATCTTTTTCGGTTTTTCCAAGAGATTGAATTTTAACATTCTTAAAATATTCATTCTGTGAACCATTTCTAAGTGGAATTTTATAATTTAACTTTAGTTGTTGAGAATTTTCTATAAAATTAACTAAATTTGTATAATTATCGTAAAACAAAAAATTACATATTCCAGTAATTTGGGTCTGCTCTTGTTCACTCAAATTATTTACAAAGACATCTCCAACTTTTGTGTAAGAATTAGAATAAGAATAGCCAAGTCCATCAGGATCTGTTAACAACGTATAATTTTCGATATCCATTAATGAAAAAATCTGACCTTTTTCATTAACAAGATTGAATTCTCTCACTTTATTCATCATACGATCACCTCTAATACTGGCTTCCAAATTTTTTATTAATATAATTAAAAGCTAAATCTAAGTTTTCTTTATTTAATGTTTGAACATTAAACTGAATATTTGGTGTTGTAAATATCGTCTTAGTAGCATCAGTTATTTGCCTATTAATATTTGCATCAAATGTACCGTTTGTAAAAGAATCAGAATAATTAAGAGCATTTAAAGCTTTTTTACTCAATTGTTGAGCAGCTTTTACAGCATTATCTTCTTCATCTATAATTCCTAATGTAAAACCCTTACCAAAGTTTATACCAGAATTACGGGCTTTCTTAGAAGGACTATGTTCCCCTAAAGCTTTTCGCAAACTTTCGAGTGTCCTATTCGCCATATTAATAACTGCTGTTTCCATAGATTTAAGTGCGGCTTCATTACGCAATCCAGAGTCATATCCTTTAATAATATTAATTCCAGCTACTTGAGCTACATCTTGTTTATTTAACTCACTAATAACTTTATCAGCTAAAGTCTTGGCTTCCTCTGTAACTGTTCCTCCATTATTATTAATAACAGATGCTAAATTCAATATTTCTTCTTGCATTGCAGGACTTAACGTAGATATATTATTTTTAAACTCTTGTTCTGATGTCAAAGCCATATTAGCCCAAGCTAATGCAACACCTTCTGTCTGATTGTAAGTAACATCTGTCATTTTTTCTACTGTATTTCTTACATTTTCTGGTAATGTTGCTAACATTGCCTGATACTGTTCTAATGATGATTCTGCCAAGGTTTTCCACGCCTCTTTTACAGCAGGAGTATTCTCATTAATTGCAGACGTTTGTGAAATTAAAGTTGAAATGGTAGTTTCTAAAGCTTGTTGATGCATCCTACGATTAGATTCTAAAACTTGTTTTTCATAGTCATCAGCATTTTTTATTCTCTTGCTATATTCATTTTTTATTGTTTCTGTTTGCCTTATTTGACTCT
>CALVUV010000060.1 GCA_944363685.1 uncultured Bacilli bacterium | reverse complement strand
AAGAGATATTATACAATATATATCGGAATCTTTTTTATTAATGATAAGGTATCTTTTTAAAAAAGGATTAACATATAGATTTGTACTCTTTGACATAATAATAAGACAATGATAAAATTTAGTTACTATGTATAAGTACTAGAATTATTGGAAAATAGTGTAGAGAGGATGTGTAATATTAATGGAGACATTTAAATTGTTTGAATATAATGATGAATTAATTAAGAAAAGTTTAGAGTTATGGGAATTTGATATTCAAAATATACCATTAGAATTAATTCAACATGTACCAATGCACGGTTTTAAAGTTGCTACTTCATCTAAACCATTACTATATGTAGATAATTTACAATGTTGCGTATCTGTTTGGGCTTTAGCACCTAACTTTGCCTTCGCTTCCCATATTAATCCATCAGTAATTAGAAATGATGATTTCTATGTTGATAGTGAAGATAATCCAATAAAATTAAAAAGAACAGATGATTTATACAATACTATTATGAATAGTGACTTAAATAAAGATGATCCTATTAAAATTGGTTTAACATTTGGAGTTACTCCTTTACCTAAAGACGATCCGAATATTCGTCTTATTTATGAAGCTATAGAAGAATTGATTATAAAGTTAAAAGAACAAGGCTTAACAGCACATTTTGTTGAAAGAAATTATGAAATGAATTTTATTTTAGATTCTAGAAATGGTAAAGTGATAGTACCAGAAGAAGAACTAGAGACAAAAAAAGTTCTGTAGTTTATTTAGTTACAAATTTGACAAAACAAGAAAATTATAGTATAATATAGCTACTTTTAAAGAGGGGGATAAGTATGAAAAATTTAAAAGTAAAAAAGAATATTACAGCTTTAGCAATATCAAGTTCACTAGCTTTATTATCACTAACAGGATGTGGTAAAGAAGGAAATGATTGTACAGTTAGAGAGTATATACAATCTGTTGATGAGTTTAATTTAATTAATCCTAGCAAAGGAGAGAATTATAAAATTGTTGAAACAGAAAATGTAAAAGGAGAAACAGATGTTAATTTTGTTCAAGTACTTACAACTGAACAATTGAATGATGTTAATAATGATACTTGGGTATTTGAAGATTCAGATAGTTATGATAAATACTTTGATAATAACAAAGCATTGACACCTAGAACATATCTATATTTTAACGCATTAGATGGAGAACTTATATCAGTAAAGCGAGAAAAAGTTGATAAACACATGTTTAAAGATAGTGAATATGAAACTTCTTATTTAATTTCTACTATTACTGATGAAGATGACGCTTACAACTATGCTTGTACTTATCTTGGTGATAAAGATACATATACTCGTGATGATATGAGTAATTTAGTTGAACTTATAAAAGAAGATAAAGTTAAAGAGGTAACAGATAAAACATTAAGCCTTAAATAATAGAACAAAACTCGGTATTAGATTACTGAGTTTTTCTATTTAATAATCTAGTAAAGCAAAAAAATATGTGTTATTATTGTAGCAAGAGGAGTGAAGTAAATGAAAGTTTTATTATATGCAGAAGGATTAAAAGTAATAGGAGTAAGTGGTTTAGGTAAAGCAATACAACATCAAATGAAAGCTTTAGAACTAGAAAATATTCCTTATACTACTAATCCAAAAGATACTTATGATATTGCCCACATTAATACATATTTCTTAAAGTCATATTTTCTTGCAAGAAAATTAAAGAAAAAAGGGATAAAAATAGTTTATCATGCTCATTCAACAGAAGAAGATTATCGTGATGGTTTTATCTTTGGGCATCTAACTAGTAAATTATTTAAATGGTGGATTATTAAGTGCTATCGCTATGGAGATATTATTGTTACCCCTACAGAATATTCTAAAAAGATATTACATGGATATAAAGGACTAGAAGATAAGAAAATAGTCGCTATATCTAATGGCTTAGAATTAGATTTCTTTAAGCCTGATAAATCTTATAGAAATTCTTTTTTAAAGAGATATAATTATAAAAAAGATGATAAAGTAATTGTAGGTATCGGAATATATAGTAGAAGAAAAGGAATAGTTGATTTTGTAGAACTTGCTAAACACCTACCTGAATATAAATTTATTTGGTTTGGTTCAAGTCCAATAAGTGCAGCGACTAGTGATGTTAAGAAAGCTTTAAAAGAATCAAAGAACTTACCTAATATAAAGTTTCCAGGACACGTTCCACAAGAGATGATAAGAGAAGCTTTAGGAGGCTGTGACTTGTATTTATTTCCAACCTATGAAGAGACTGAAGGTATTCCAATAATTGAATCTTGTGCTATGGAAACTAATACTATAATAAGAGATATTCCGATATTTAATTATCTAGAAGATGGAGTTAATGTTTATAAAGCGAAAGATGTTATGGAATTTGAAGATAAGATTAAACGTTTTTTAAACGGAGAATTAAAAAGTGTTAGTAAAGGTGCTAGAAAAATAGCAGAATCTTGTGATATAAAGACAGTAGGTAAACAATTAAAAGAAGTATATCTTGAAGTGTTAAAACAAAAGTGTTAAAATAGTTGACAATCGTATAATAATAACTATAATAAATATTACTTTAAATGTGATGGAGGAAGTAATATGAAAAAAATGGAAGAATTTGCAATGTTTGATTACCATGAATATGGAAGTAGAATCGATCCTATACTTTATAAAGAAGATGGAATTATGCCTATTGATGATTGTTTGGTTCAAAACATATATATGAATGCAATAAGTTTAGATAATTTTAATTATGGTTATTTTGAGGAAGAATATCATCCTAGTAAACATATATCTGAAAAATATGATTCTAAAATTTATAGAAAACTTTTAAGGGGCCATGTATTAAATGAGGTATTATTTAAAGCTCGTAATGGTGGTTTTAATGAATATCGTGATTATCGTATAGATTATTCTGATTCTTTATGGCATTTACCAGAATATGAATTATATGGAAAAGATTTTGTTTTTCAACTTTTTTTAACAAGATTAACCAATCTTTTTAGTAATTATATATTTGGTGGTGGTGCTACTAATTTTATTAAAAGTATGCAAGAAGAAAGTAAAGAAGATGTAGATAAAAAACTTGATATTAATGATTGTGCAGAGATTCTCTTAGATTTTATGAATTTTGTGGCAAAGTCAAGAGATTGGCATACAGTATTTACAATAAATGATTTATATGAAGAATATTCAAAACAAAAACATAAAGCGGAAATAAAAGAATTAAAAGATTTTATAAATTTATCTAACTATTATAAAAAAGAATTGTCTAAAGGTAAAAAATTAGATGATATATTATCTGATATTTTAGAAAAAAACAATATTTATATTACTAAAGTCTTCGACAGTTTAAATTTAAATTCACTATCTGATGAAGGAAATAAAAAAGTATTAGATAGAAAATTATATGCTCTTGCTTATGCTTATGCAAAGTCAAGTGATAGAACTAAAAGTAAGTGTAGTAAGAGTAAAAATAAAAATGTTTCTCAAGAAGAATTTATTACTTATGCTAAAACATTAAAAGCTGAAGAAAATTTAGAAAATTCACTAAATAGTATTTTAGGTAAAAATAATGTAGGAATAAATGAATTAATGTCAAAAGAAATATCAGCTGTACAATATGAAACAATAAATGAAGAATTATATAATTTACTTTGTGCATATTATTATAATAAAATGGATTTCCAAACTCCTAGTGAAATAATAAATGCTAAAATTAAAGAGATGTCTAAAAGATAATAAAAAGTCGGTTTAATTACCGACTTTTTAAATGTTATAACTTCTTTCTTTTTGATTACTTATATTTAAAACAATACCTACTAAGATTAAATAAGATAATAAACTACTACCACCATAACTAATGAAAGGTAAAGTAATACCTGTAATAGGTAATAGTCCTACAGTCATTCCTATATTTTGTACTTGTTGGAATATTAACATTCCAAGTATTCCTGCTAGAACAAATTTATCTCTTGGTGCTATCTTTTTAGTAGCCATATTTATTAATCTTGTATCAAAGAAAATAATAATGGCAATTAAGATAATCGCTCCAAATAACCCAAAGTTAGAAGCAAAGACTGCAAAGATAAAATCAGTAGATGACTCTGGAAAATATATTGGTGTATTATTAAAACCATGTCCAAATACTCCTGCTGATCCTATCGCTGCTAAAGCATTTTCAAGTTGTAATCCACTACCATTTTGCCAATCTAATATTCTATCAAATCTATAATATAAATCAGTTCCAAAGATATTTACAAATAAATCTTCATTTAAGAAATAACATCCTAAAACTAAAGATAAGATAACACCAACAATAGAACCACCAATTACAAACCATCTAAGCCTAATACCAGATGTAAACATCATACAAAAGTATATTATAAAATAAATCATTACAGACCCAGTATCAGGTTCTAAGAAAGTTAAAATACTTGGAATTAAAACAATTATTAAAGTCTTTAATATAAATATAAATTCTTCCTTAACACTAGGATGATCAGTAGTCTCTCTAAAATTAGAAATAACAACACTAAGTAATAACATTAAACTAATCTTAGTAAATTCACTAGGTTGAAAACTACCTACATAAGGAATAACAAACCAACATTTACTATTATTAATCTCTGGTGCAAAGAGTAATAATGATAATAGTAAAATATTACATATAATATAAAATACCCAAGCATTTCTATAAAGATAATCATTCTTTAATTTAAATAATATAATTATAACAACAACACCAACTAAGTACCATATACCCTGTTTTAAAGCAATATTACCTAAATCACTAGAAGAATAAGTCATTGCACTATATATAGTAGAAATACTAATAATAGCAAATAATATAACAGGAATAACAATAGTTAAATCAATTTTATTCTTTTTTCGCATTAAATCACCTCAAGTCATTAATATTATATCAGAAAATAGTAAAATTTATTAGTTAAAAACATAAAATGTTTTAGGAGGAATAATATGAAACAATTACCACCAATATTTAAAGTTAATAATAGTATAAAAAATAATAATCAAAAATACTATTATGAAAAAGTAAGTAATGTAAATAAAGTAAAAGAAGTTAATATAAAAAAAGATCTTACTATAGGAGAAAAAATAGATAAGATATTTAAAACTAAAGGATATGCTTTTAATGTTCCTGTAACTATAGAATTTGCAGGTAAAAAAATAGATACCTATCTAGCATTAAAGAAAAATGATTCTATTATAACTTTAGATAATGAAGTAATTCCTATATCTACTATTACTTCTTTAAATATAAAAAGTCCATCAAGGAAATGATGGACTTTTATACACCACTTATAAAAGTATCAGGCAAACACCTTATAGCAGAAACACAATCTAGATTAATAGTAAAGAAAGTACTTGTAGGAACATAGGTTTCTAAATTGTTTGTATCATCTGTATTTAATGCAAGAACTCTACAAGTACAACAATTATCTTCTAAGTTCTCTAATCTAAAGACACTTGAAGTTCCATTAGTAGTTCCTATTGTATATGGAAAAGACCAAAGATTACCAGTTACACAGTTATAAAAATTTATTGGTCTTGTATTGTAACAAATTAAATTAGGAGTAGGTCCTAAAAAAGGTTTGTCACATCCATTAACTTCACAATCACTATCTTTAGTATTTTGAAGACAAAGTATTGTCTCTAAAATATCATTAAGACAGTTTTTATCATTACACATATTTATCCTCCTTTTTATAAATTATCAATGATAATATCATCTAAACAACTAACAACACAGATACAATTTAGATTAATAGTTATAAATTCATTAGTAGATAGATACTTCCTTGTCACATCACTTGTATCTGGATTAGGTCTTAAAATACGACACTTAACACAGCAGTTATTAACAGATTCTACTCTAAATACACTAGACTGATTAGTATTACCATCTAATGTATAAGTAGTAGTAAATAAACTACCATCTTTAGTATAAAAAGTTACTGGTCTAGTATTAAAACAAATAACATTAGGAATACTTCCTAGATAAGGTCTAGTACAAGATTCATCGAAACAATCATTATTATTAGTATTTTTTTGTAATATATCTATAACCTTTAGTAACTTTCCTAAACAGCAACTATCTTTATTTTCCATCAAAACACCACCTCTTATCTATTATCTAATATAGGTTATTCTAATAGTTTTATTTTGTGTAGTTAATAACCTATAACTCTATATTAGTTTATGTGTTTAGATAGATTTAATTTCCACTTTTATTTTTTATTAAATTATAGTATACTTGTAATGGGTGAAGATATGGAATATTTAATTATTGTAGTAGTACTTTTAATAATTTTACTAGCAGTACTAAAAGCAAATAAAAAATCAGCTTCTATAGATCTTAATAAATTAGTTCTTTATTTAGGAGGAAAAGATAATATTATTCAAACTGAAACTAAGATGTCAAGATTTATAGTAACATTAAAAGATATTAAAAAAGCAGATAAAGATGCAATAATGAAATTAGGTGCTAAAGGAGTAGTTGAAATTGATAATCAACTAAAGATAATATTAGGACCTGAATCTAAACAACTAAAGAAATATATTGATGAATTAAAATAGAGTTATCTCTATTTTTTTCTTTACAAAGATAATTATTTATGTATAATAATTAGACAAAAGGAGTCTGATAATTATGCTAGAAGTATTAAAAATAATTAAAGAATATGTAAAAAAGTGGAAAATTGAAATTGATAGAATTAATTTTGATGTATTATTAAGTGGAAATGAAAGTACTTTTAAAGATATTATAAAAGAAAAAGATATAAATAAAAGAATAAGCTTAATATATTTATATTCAAATAAGGATTTTATGGATGATAATAATAAGTATAGAGAAAAAATAATAAATTATTTTAAAACAAAAGAATTAGTAGATTATCAGGCAAAATATGGGTGTATAGTTGCAACAAATAAAGCTGTTTTGAAAAGAAAAGATTCTATGAAAATAATACGTTTAATATTAAATGCTAAAGCAGACTATCAAGCAAAATATGGAAGTATGGTAGCAGTAGATGAAGAAGTATTAAAAAGTGCAGTTTATAAAGATATAGTTAGTTTAATAGTAAATGCAAAGAAATATCATCAAGCAAAATACGGAAGTGAAATAGCAAGAGATAAAGTTATTTTAGAAAGAGATGATGCTTTAGATATAATAGGTTTAATAGCAAAGGGAAAAGACTATCAAATGTTTCATACAATTAATGTAGCAAGAACTGATGATGTTTTGAAAAGAAAAGATGCTGTAGATATAATAAAGTTAATGCTAACTACAAGGGATGACTATCAAATATTATATGGGAGTCACGTAGCAATTAATAAAGGTGTTATAGCAAGAGATGATTATAGAGAAATTTTAGATTTAATAGTAAATGCGAAGGAAGAGTACCAAGCAAAATATGGAAGTTACGTAGCAATTAATAAAGGTGTTTTAGCAAGAGATGATTATAGAGAAATTTTAGATTTGATAGTAAATGCTAAGGAAGAGTATCAAGCAAAATATGGTAGTGAAGTAGCAAGATCTGAAGCTGTTTCGAAAAGAGAAGATGCCATAGATATAATAAATTTAATAGCGACTGCGAAGGAAGAGTATCAAGCAAAATATGGTAGTGAAGTAGCAAGATCTGAAGCTGTTTCGAAAAGAGAAGATGCTATAGATATAATAAAGTTAATAGTGACTG
>CALVUV010000059.1 GCA_944363685.1 uncultured Bacilli bacterium | reverse complement strand
TAAAACCTCCTAAGTTTACTTTTAGAGTTAATAGTAAGGGATTAGTACATTTTTCTTATGAAAGATATTTAGAAAATAAATTAAGAGAGAATTTTGAACTTGAAGGAACTCCTATTGTTCTTCAGTTTAAAAATAGAAATGGAGAGTAATTATGTTATTTAGAAGAGTTGATCCTAAAACTGAGTTAGAAGGAATTGATAGAGCGGTAGAGATTTTAAATGATAGATTTGAAAAAAAGCTTATTAGTTTAGAAGAGTTTAATAAAAAATCCCTTGAGTTTGGAAGGAGAAAAGCTAAGTGTTTGAAAAAATTAGAAAAAAGTAACAAATAGAAATAAACCTCATACTATAAAAGTAGGAGGTAATCTATGTTTGGAGACAGTTTTTTTAAGAAAGTTGAACAAAAGACTAATGTTAATAAGGATACTATTTTATCTTTAGCAGACAAATTACAGAAAGGTAATATGAAGGATGAGAAAGTACTTTCGGAAGTAGTTGATGAGATTGCTAATATGACTGGTAAAAGTGTAAGTAGTGAGAAGAAAGAAAGAATAATAAAAACGATTATGAAGGATGAAGTTCCTGATAATGTAGATAAGATGTTTTAAATTTTTTAAAAAAGTATGAATTTTTAAAATTGACCCTATTTTTGGTGGTCAATTTTTAATTTTCTCTAGGGGAATTTAATAAATTGAAAGTACTTTTTTCCCCAATTTTGAAAATTCACTTTTTGCATTAAATATTACTTTGTGTTATGGTAAATTCACTTTTCGAAAAGTATCTAATTAATTTATGAGAGGAGATTAATATATATGAAAAAAATTAAAATTAATATTAATAAATTTTCATGTCCTGAAGATGAAAAAACTATTATTAAAAGATATGAGAAAGAAATTATTAATGATGAAGGGGAAAGAGAAAATATTTTAGTATGTGATGTCTTTCTTGATCCTTTAAAAGGAGTTCGTTATGATGGTACTAATAAAGATGATGCTATGTTGGCCTTGTTAGGTGCTGATAGTTTAGAAGAAATGAAGGAAATTGCTAACGGTGATAAAACAATGATGGAAGTTGTTCATGCTTTTGAAGATATGCTTAATGATGAAGAGTTTATTAATGAATATAAAGGTAATGTTAAGGAAAATGCCTATAAAGAAGGGTATGATGAAGGTTTTGATGATGGTTGTTGGGCTGAAAAAGTCATAATTAGTAGAAGATTACTTAATAAAGATTTTGACTATGGTTTTATAGGTGATATTACTAACTTATCTATTGAAGAAGTTAAGAGAATTGAGAGTGAGTTAAACTGAACGGAATATTTAATAGAAAGTTGAAAGAAGAAAAAGGGATAAATATAGAAGAAATTGAGAAAACTAGTTATGATAATGGTTACGACGATGGTAAAAGTGATGGAAAGTATGAGATGCAAATAGAAATTGTTAAACGACTTAAGAAAGCTAATATAGAGGATAATTTGATAGTAGAAATTACAGATATTAATCCTTTGGAATTAAAAGATTTAAATTAGTAAGACAACTTTTTATTAAAGCTTTTATTGTCTTTAAAATATACTTTTTGTTAACATCATCTAGTTTGTAGATAGATATTAAAATATTAGGAATTTTTATTAAGAATTTTTTCTTTATTTCATCTAATGTTGTTAAGTTAGTAGATTTTAGTACTGTGAAAAGAGAGTCTATAAAGATTTCTCTTTCTTTTTTAGATAGACTACTTATAAAATCATTTATAACTTTATTAGTGTAAGCAGTACCATCAGAAAGTTCTTTCAATATAATAAAACTATTATCTTTGACTAACCAAGAGAAAGGATCATGTTCTAATATGCCATCTTCACTACTTTTTATTATCTTATAATGTTCATTAGTATATAGAAGCATTCCTATAATAGAAGATGATGGTACTATCTTTTCTATTTTTTCTTTTACGCTTTGATAATTTGAGGTAGTTAAAAATTCTTTTAGAAAGCCCGGTCCATCATTTGAGTATATTTTAATTAATCTATTAGTTATATTATTATTTATATTACATCCAGCATATACAGCAAGATTTCCTCCTTTGGAATGACCTCCTATATAAAAATCTCTAGGTATTAATCTAACTATTTTTTCTACATAGTTTAAAGCTTCTATTTGTGAAGGTACTGGTAACATAAAAGCCATATTAAAATCTTCTTTCCAACCTGTGAGAGTTGAATCTGTTCCTCTAAAAGATATGTACATAGTATTATTAGGTAGTAAAAATGTAACTGCAGAAAACTGTTTTTCTTCTAAATCATTTGTATCTTCTATAGGAAAACATACTTCTATTTCATTAAATCTTTTACTTTCTACTACTCTTTTTATAAATTCTTTATTTTTAGATATTTTAGTAGTCTTATTTATATCTAAATATTTTAATTTTGTCTTTTTAGTTGGAAAATGTAGATATGATAGATATGCTAGTATTAGATTATCTACATCATTAAATGGCTCTTCTAAAAAAGACTTATTATTTTTTTCTAAGTAAGTTAAAAAGTTTTCCAAAATTACTCCTTTCTTTCATATTATTAATTTTTATGAATAATATTTATTAGAATATTAGAAAAGGTGATGGTTATGGAAAAAACAGAAATTATTAAGAATATTGCTTTAAGAAGTGGTGGTGATATATATTTAGGTGTGGTTGGAGCGGTTAGAACTGGTAAAAGTACTTTTATTAAGAGAATGGTAGAAACTTTGGTTGTTCCTTATATTGAAGATGAATATGAGAAGAAAAGAACACTTGATGAAATTCCTCAAAGTGCTCAAGGTAAGACAATTATGACGACAGAACCTAAGTTTATTCCTAATCACGCAGCGAAAGTTAATATAGATGATTTTAGTTGTAATATTAGATTAGTTGATTGTGTCGGTTATGTTATTCCTAATGCTAAAGGTGCTAGTGATGATGATGGTCCAAGAATGGTTAAAACACCTTGGTATGATGAAGAGATACCTTTTGTAGAGGCTGCTGAAGTAGGTACTGAGAAAGTTATTAAAGATCACTCTACTATTGGTATTGTTATGACTACTGATGGTTCTATTGGGGAATTTAATAGAAGTGATTATTTAGAAGCTGAAGAGAGAGTTATTGAAGAGTTAAAAGCGATAGGTAAACCTTTTATTGTAATACTTAATACTACTCATCCTACTTTACCTGAGACGGAAAGATTAGCTGAGTCTATTAAAGATACTTATGATGTTCCTGTTTTACCTATTAATGTTGAAGCGATGAATGAAAGGGAAATGACTAATATTTTAAGAGAAGCTTTATATGAATTTCCTGTTTTAGAAGTTAAAGTTAATATGCCTGAGTGGATTGCTATTTTAAATGCTAATAATCCTATTAAACGTAATTATATAGATGTGATTCGTGAAAGTGTTATGGAAGTTGATAAGTTAAGAGATATAGAGAAAATTACTGAACATTTTAGAAGTAATGAAGTTATTGAAAAGGCTTATTTATCAGAAGTTGATCCTGCTACTGGTATTGTTACTATTAATTTAGAAGCTCCTAGTTCTTTATATAGTGATGTATTAAGGGATATTATTAAGATAGATGTTACTAGTAAAGCTGGATTATTATCTTTATTTCAGGATTATGAAGAAGCGAAAGCTGAGTATGATCAAATTAAGTATGCTTTAAAGATGGTTAAACAAACAGGATATGGTGTTGCTACTCCAAGACTTGTTGATATGAAATTAGATACTCCTGAGATTATTAAACAAGGTCCTAGATATGGTATTAAACTTAAAGCAGTTGCCCCTTCTATTCATATGATTAGAGTTGATGTTAATTCTACTTTCGAACCTATTATTGGTAGTGAAGTACAAAGTAAAGAGTTAATTGATTACTTAATGAGAGATTATGAAAATAATCCTAGTGAGATATGGAAGAGTGAGATATTTGGTAGAAGTTTAGATAATATTGTTCAAGAAGGAATACAAGCGAAGATTAATTCTATGCCGGATAATATTAGATTTAAGTTACAACAAACTTTAACTAAAGTAGTTAATAAAGGTTCTAATAACATGATTGCTATAGTTCTCTAAGGAGAACTTTTTTCATTTATTATTAATTTAGAATGTTCTATTAACTTTAGATATTCTTTATAAGTAATATTATCTATATCTATTTTCTTAGGATAATTAGGAAAGTCTAGTTTATCTATTAGTTCTAAGTATACTTTTATTTTATCTTTCATAGTAATTCTTAAATCTATTTCTTCTGAAAATTCAAAAGTATCAATCTTCTCTATTAAAAGTATTGTTCCTATTATTTTTTTATTATAAACTCTCACTTCGTAGAATCCTGGTTCTAAAAAATTATATTTTTTATTATAATTTAAAAATATATTTTTAATTTTATTAATAGTTATTTCTTTATTATTAGTTGTTAAATTAATTGGTATTATTAAGTATATTAAGTTATCACTTTTTATAATTAATTTCACAAAACTTCACCTATTATAGAGTATGAAAAAAGACTTAAATCGTGTCGATGATTAAGTCTTCTAATTTCTTTAATATTTCATTTTTCCCTTCTTTACTAATACTTGAAAATATTACTAAATCGTCTCCTACTACTAAATCTAGAGTATCAGTTATTTGTTTTTTACATTTTTCTCTCTTACTAGAACCTATTTTATCTGATTTAGTAGCTACTATTGTTACAGGTAAGTTATAGTATTTTAAAAAGTTATACATTAAGATATCATCTTCTGTTGGCTTATGACGGAAATCTATAATCATAAATACTCTTTTTAATTCTTTTCTTGTTTCTAAATATTCTTCAATCATCTTACCAAATTTAGCTCTTGTTTTCTTACTAGTTTCAGCATATCCATAACCTGGTACATCGATTAAATAAAAGTCATCGTTTACTAAATAGAAATTTAGAGTTTGTGTTTTTCCAGGATGTGATGATGTTCTAGCAAGACTTTTTCTTCCTAAAAGTGTATTGATAAAACTACTTTTACCAACATTACTTCGTCCTACTAGAAGAAATTCATTTTTTAAATCCGTAGGATATTGACTACGACGAGTAGCCATTACTTTTAATTCTGCGCTAGTTATTTTCATTTTTAGTCATCTCTTTCTTTAAATAAATTTCGGTAGCATAATCTATATCTGAGATTAGACTTTCTGCTTCTTCGATAGTAGATAGTCTGGCACCACTTGCCATAGCATGACCTCCACCATTATATTTTTCAGCTATTTTATTGATAGCAGGTCCCCTACTTCTAATATTAACACGGACATTATTATTTTTAATATCTTCAGTTACTATTATCCAGACTAATACTTCGTCTATGAAATTGAAGTTATTTATCATATTACCTGCTGAGGCACTGTCTGCTTTAAATTTAGTTATAATGTCATTAGTTAAAATAATGTAGGCAACTCCATTTTCTGTTACTTTCATATTTAAAGAGATATACCCTTCTAGTCTTACTTCTTTTAGAGGTCTTAAATATAGATTTGTATAGATTTCTGATAATTTTAAAGGATATTTAGATAAATAGGTACTTACAAGATTAAAGGTTTTAGAAGTAGAACTATCAAATAAAAATCTATTTGAGTCTGAAACTAATCCATAATATAAAAGTTTGGCTATTTCATTATTACATTTTAATTTTGTTTTAAGTAATAATTCCATTAAGATTTCACTAGTACTGCTAGCACTATCATCAATGTATTCTAGTCCACCAAAGTCTTCTATAAAGGGATGGTGATCTATTTTTATAATCATACTTGCTTTATTATAGTCTTTATAGTCAATTCTTTTCTTATCTGGGGTATCTAAGACTATTAGAAGAAAATTATCATAGTCTTCTAATTTATCTAATTTTCCCATATAAGAGAATTTTGATGAGCCATTACCAACGGCATAGATATTTTTACTAGGGAATGTCAATTTTATTGATTCTTTTAAAGCAAGTTGGCTAGCTAGAGCATCAGGGTCTACTCCTATATGTCTTGCAATTACAATAGTATTATATTTTTTTATCTCTTTATATATTTTTTTAAACATAACTTCATCCAATCTAACTAATTAATTTAAGGGTATCTAAAGCGATCATAAGCTCTTCATCTGTTGGAACTACATAAACAGGAATAGTAGAGTCATCACTACTAATCTTTTTAAATTCTCCCATTACTTTGTTAGCTTCATTATCTAGTTTTACACCAAGGCATGCTAAGTTATCACAAACTTTCTTTCTAAATGGTTCACTGTTTTCACCAAGTCCCGCTGTAAAGCAAATAGCATCTACTCCACCTAATAAGACATAATACTGTGCGATATAGTTTGTAACTGTTCTTGTATATTTAAGGAAGGCACGTCTTGCTTTAACTCCTTCTTCATCATCATTATTCATAGCATTTACTATATCTCTCATATCACTACTTATTTCACTAAGTCCAAGCAAACCAGATTTCTTATTTAAGTCATCTATTACTTCTTTAGCATTTAAGCCTTCTTGTTCCATGATATAAGTAATAATTGATGGATCTATATCTCCAGAACGAGTACCCATCATAATACCTGCTAAAGGTGTGAAGCCCATAGATGTATCAACACATTTACCATCTTTAATAGCAGTGATTGAACCACCATTACCAACATGACAACTTATTATTTTTAAATCTTTTTTACCTAGTTTCTCACTAATTGTTTTAGCAATATATCTATGGCTAGTTCCATGAAAACCATATTTACGAACACCATGTTCTTTATACCAAGAATATGGTACTGGATAAAGGTAAGATTCTTCATCCATAGTTTGATGGAATGCTGTATCAAATACTCCTACCATAGGAACGTTTGGTAACACTTCCTTAAATGCTTCTATTCCTAGCACATTAGCAGGATTATGAAGTGGAGCGAAATCTTTAAATAGGGTTAAGTCATTCACTACTTCATTTGTTATTAGACATGATTCTTTATACTTATCTTTACCATGAACTAAACGATGTCCTACACCATCTATTTCATCTAAAGATTTAATAATATTAAGAGTCACTAATTTATCTAAAAGAATTTTAACAGCGTCAGTATGATTATTTAGTTCTACTTCTTCTTTTATTTTTTCACCATTATATTTAATAGTATAAGAGCTACCCTCTATACCAATACGTTCAAATAGTCCACTTGCAATTACTTTCTTATCTTCCATATCAAAAAGACTAAACTTCAAAGAACTACTTCCTGCATTAATAGATATTATTTTCATATATATTCCTTCTTTCTGTAAATCTACTAGTATTATACTATAGACTATAGATTTTTTCAAAGTATTAGGCAAGAAAGTTCATAAAGACGCAGTTATTAAATCTTTTTCTTTAGGATTTAACTCTGCTATTAAAAGAGTTAAAGCAGTTAAAGTGTTATTATCTATTACAAGAGCATATTATAGTAGTTTAGAAATTAGATAATCTTTTAATATTTTATTAGCCCATTTTCTAAAGTCAACACTATTTTTTGATTTACACGATAACCAACACTTATTATTACATCAAGATTATAATAATCAACCATATGAGTTTGTGTTTTATCTTCTAAAGCACCATGTCTAGTGGTTGTTGCAAATTTTGCAACAACCACTTCGTCTTTTAATTCTTCATCTAGGGCATTTTTTATGTGTCTTGATATAACAGACTTGTCTCTATCAAATAAAGTTGCCATTTGGTCTAAACTTAACCAAACAGTCTCATCTTTCATATTTACTTCTAATTTTACATTTTGATTATCAAAGATAACAATTTCATTCTTC
>CALVUV010000058.1 GCA_944363685.1 uncultured Bacilli bacterium | reverse complement strand
AAAGTGGAATACCCTTGCCGTAGTAGGGACTGAAAAAAGTGGAATACCCTTGCCGTAGTAGGGACTGAAAAAAGTGGGCGATTTTTTAAAAGTCGTCCTTTATTATTATAATCAGGAGGTTCAAATGAAAACATTAAAAATATACTATATTGATAATAATTATATTAACTATTTAAGAAAATTTGATAATATAGTTGCCTATAACAAAACAAAAACTAGACCTTATGTAGGAGTTGTCTATACTTTTAATAATCAAACTTACTTTGCCCCACTTTCAAGTCCTAAACCTAAACATTTAATAATGAATAATAGGGCTCTTGATATATTTAAAATTAAAGATGGCGAACTTGGCATAGTTAATATTAATAACATGATTCCAACTCCAAAATCTTGTTTAACTGAAGTACTTCCTTTAGTAAAAGATATGCAATACAAAAAGTTAATTATAGAACAAACTACTTATTTAAACAATCATAAAAGAGATTTACTAGATAAAGTTAATTTCTTTATGTTAAAATATGACACTAACAAACTTTCTAAAAGAATTATGGATAGATGTTGTGACTTTAATCTATTAGAAGAAAAATGTAAAGAATATGAAAAAGAAGAGGTTGTTATTTAACCTCTTCTATTATTTTTTTAGTCTTGTCATATAAGTTTTCATTAGTATTAATATCATAACAATTAGGATAATAAAATAACTTATTTTCACTTGAACCAAAAACAGAAGAAGAACTATCTCGTACAAGTCTACAAACATACTCTTTATTAACTATTTCTTCTTTAATAAAACTAATAAGTTTATCATATTCTTCATCTGTTAATTTCTTTATTAAAGTTATATCTTCTAAAGAAATATTATTTTTTTCCATAAATGGAGTCATATGATAATATAAAGAATAAACATATACTTTCTTATCTTTTGTTATGATAGTTCCACTTATCCCAGGACTTATACTTAAATTAGCTTTAACTTCTACTCCTAAAATACTATTTTCTTTTAACTTATCTAATTTTTCTTGCATACACATACCTTCTTTCTGCTATAATTATATTATATTTAATAATTATTTCGGTCGCATTAAAGGAGACAGTTATGAAAGAGAAATTAAATGAATATATTAATAATAATTTAGAAGTAATACCTCATATAAGAAGAAGATTGAATAATTATCAAACTTCAAAAGTAGAAAATTATATTAATGAAAATAATAAGGAAAATAAATTTCAAGAATTGTTATTTAAGTATATTGATGATAGAAACTTAAAAGATAGTGATGTCTATAACAGAGTTCATATTGATAGAAGACTATTTTCTAAAATTAGAAGTGATATTAATTATCATCCAAGCAAAGAAACAGTTATATTATTAGGACTTTCACTAAAGTTAAATGAACAAGAAATAGAAAAACTACTTAATAGTGCTTCTTATTCTTTACCTAAAAACAATGTCTATGATTTAATTATTAGATTTTGTTTTATTGAAGGAATATATGAAATTAGTGATATAAATGATTTATTGGAAATACATAATTGTAAATTAATTTCATACTAAAAGAAGAAGTTTTTATTCAGACTTCTTCTTTTTCATATCTAATAGTACTTCTTTTCTTGAGAAGTTTTCTTTTCCTTTTTTATCTTTACCTACAGCTTTTACTAAGATAGTATCTCCAACTTTTACAACATCTTCTACTTTGTCTATATGTTTAGTATCTAACTGTGATACATGAACTAATCCTTCACAACCAGGCCAAATCTCAACAAAGCATCCAAAATCATGAACACCTACTACTTTCGCTTCATAAGTTTTTCCTACTTCTACTTCTCTTGCAACATCTTCTATCATCTTAACTGTTCTATCAATTACATCTTGGTCAGTATGATATACAATTACTCTACCATCATCTTCTAAATCCACTTTAACAGCATTAATATTATTTACATCAGTTACATTACTAGCATCACAAATTATCTTAGTAATCATCTCTCCACCTTTACCAATAACATCTCTAATCTTAGATGGAGATATATAGAATATTTTAGTCTTAGGAGCATATTTAGATACTTCTTTACGAGGTTCAGGAATCTGTTTCTTAATAACCTCAAGAATCTCAAATCTAGCCTTGCGAGCTTGTTCTAAAGCTTCTTTAAGTATTTCTCTAGTAACACCTTTAATTTTAATATCCATCTGTAATGCACAAATACCATCTTTAGTACCTGCTACTTTAAAGTCCATATCTCCTAAATGATCTTCCATACCAGCGATATCTGTTAAAATTGTATAATCATCATCGCTAGTAATAAGTCCCATTGCAATACCAGCGACAGGGTTCTTAATAGGTACACCCGCTGCCATTAAACTCATACATCCTGCACAAATACTAGCTTGTGAACTACTTCCATTACTTTCTAATATTTCTGATACAACTCTAATTGTATATGGAAATTCATCTTCAGAAGGAATAACTTGAAGTAAAGCTCTCTCACCTAAAGCACCATGACCAATCTCACGTCTACCAGGAGCCCCATATCTTCCTGTTTCTCCAACTGAGAATTGAGGAAAGTTATAATGTAACATAAATCTCTTTTCATCTTCTAAACTTAAACCATCAAGAATTTGATGTTCTCCTAAAGCTCCTAATGTTGTAACTGATAAAGCTTGAGTTTCACCACGAGTGAATAAAGCAGAACCATGAGTTCTAGGAAGTAAATCTATATCAGTAGATAAAGGTCTTATCTCATCCATTCTTCTTCCATCAGATCTAATCTTTTCTTTAACAACGATATTTCTAAATAATCTATACTCAACATCACTAAATATTTTCTCTACTTTTACAAGTAATAAATCTAATTCATCTTTTTCTAACTCTTTATTCTCTTCTTTATATTTCTCTATTAAATTATCTTTAATTTCATCTATTCTTCCATAACGTTCTAACTTTTCTTTAATTCTTAAAGCTACATCTAAATCTTTCTCTATTAAAGTTGTAACTTCATCTTTAAGACTATCTTCTATAACTAAACTTTCATATTCAAATGGAGTAACACCAATATCAGAGATTATCTTTTCTTGCCATTTACATAACTCTTTTATTGCCTCATGACCCTTCATAAGTCCTTCAAGCATTATTTCTTCACTTACTTGTTTAGCGCCTGCTTCTACCATATTAATAGCATCTTTTGTTCCAGCGACAGTAAGGTCTAAAACACTTTTCTCTAACTCTTCTACAGTAGGATTAATAACATACTCTCCATCAACATACCCCACTTTAACACCAGCGATAGGTCCTAAGAAAGGTGCACCACTTATCATAGTAGCTAAAGATGAACCAAGCATTGCTGTTAACTCAGGAGAACAATCTTGATCTACTGATAATACTGTATTAATAACTTGAACTTCATTTTTAAAATCTTCTTTAAATAAAGGTCTCATAGGTCTATCAATCATTCTAGCAGCAAGAGTAGCAGCATCAGTTGGACGTCCTTCACGTTTAATAAATCCACCAGGAATCTTTCCAACAGAATATAGTTTTTCTTGATAATTAACTGTTAAAGGAAAGAAATCACTTAATAAATTTACATTCTTATTAATAACAGTAGCAGTTAATATAACAGTATCATTATATCTAACTAAAACAGAACCACTAGCTTGTTTAGCAAGTTCCCCATGTTCTACAACAATCTTCTTTCCATAAAAATCATATTCATATATTTTTTTCATCATTTACTTCCCTCTTCTTTCTCTATATTTCTTTAAAACATTTTTCTTTTCTTCTAAAGAGCCATCATAACTTACCAACGATAAATAAGATGTCATATTAGTATCAATAAACAAACCACCAATCTCACTATAATTTTTGTTAGAATACTTTATCTCTGTTTCTAAATCAATGAAATCACTTCCATATAAAAATTTATCATCAAGAGAAGTACATATATATCCTTTATTTAAGCGATAAAGTAGTGCATTTTTTTTAATGATTTGACTTGTTATCCGATACTGACTCACCCAATATATCATAGGTAAATCATAATTATAACTTCTTACAAACTCATAATTAGTAGTTTGCAATATATTTCCAATAAAAATATTACTAACATCTAGTTTTTTATTTCTATCCTTTTCAAATGTTCTAATTATTGTACCTTTTAATTGATGTTTATATTTCTTTAATCTAGTATAAGGAATTAAACTATCTATTTTAACATCACTAGAATCAATACATTCTTTTGTTTTTAAATTAATAAATTTATCATTAAATTCTTTATACAATAATACTTCTTCATTATCTAAAGTAAGTCCTATAAAAACATTATTAGCATTCATGTATTCATACTTCCTCCACAAATCTATTATATAATATCAGAAAAAAAGAGAAATTTCTACTGTTTACTGAATATTTCTCTTTTTAATTAATTTGTTATTAACCAAGTTCTATTGTAAAAGGATTATTTTTAGTACCATCTCCAGATGTTATTATGACATTAGACTTAAGATTTAAAGCAGGTTTTATACTGTGCAACGCAAAAAGACTTTTTGATGCACCATTACCAGCCAAAAATATTGTTCTTAATTTAGAAACACTGATTTTTGTTATCAACCAATATTCTACATTATTATAATAATAATCAAATTGTCCTGCCATTAATTCTCCCATACGTAACAATCCAACTTTAGATTCAACAGATGTAGTATAATCTGTCATATTTGTATCTACATACTTGGCTAATTTATAATTTTCTCCATGTCCTACCATTCCTAAATACCAAGTAGTACTATCTTCTATCATATTTACTTGTTCATTCGTTATATAATTACCACTTGTTAAATATTCTCCATTTAAAAATGTACCTATTGTAGTTGTACTTGAATAATTCGCCTCATCTCCAAAAGTTAAAGTTTTAAAGACTCCATTTTCTTTTAATGGTTCTATACTAGTTATCTTAGTTAAACCTTCTACCTCATGACTAACTATTCTATATAAATTATTTTCTCCTTCACCAAATCTTATATATTCTCCACTATAACGAGTATTAAGTTTTACTCCATTTAAATCTTTATCATTATCTCCCTCTAACCGATAGGGATTTTCTTCTGTTCCATCTCCAGAAACTATTCTAACATCTTCTCTTAAAACTATAGATGGTCTTACCCCTGAAGTACCAGTAGGTGTCCATGAAGTTATACTTCCACTAGTCTCCCCTGCTCCTAAACTATTTACTTGCCATACTTCACTTAAAGTATCTGGTGTTATTAACCACCATTGTAATTCATTATTTAAATATCCTTCTCCATAAGTTGTTCCTGTAAAACTCATCTGATATTCATAAAGATTTAATAGTCCTACTGCATCTGTTACTGTTGTCTCCCCATTTGGTCTTGTTATACTTCCTAAACTCCCTGAATTCATTGTTGCATCCCACTTGGCATCTGTTACTAGAAATTTATCTACATCTCTTAAATTACCTAGAAAACCATCTACTGTAGTATCATTTAACCATTCTTCCATGTAACTATTTTCAAAAGCAGTTTGATTCTCAGGATTATATATAGTTGCACTTATATTCCACTGTGTTATTAACTTAGTTGTCTTCGCTTCATTATTAACACTTACCGCTCTCCATAACTTTCCACTATACCATATATAATTATTAGGGTCTTCTCCTGTTATAAACGTATCCTCTCCATCATCATATGTACTTCCACTTGTTAAATTATTTAAAATCATTGTTGAAGCTTTCTCTTCCTTATATTGACTTACCTCTACTCTTAACTTACCTTTAAATGTCTTTCCTCCTGCTTCCTCTACAGTTGCATCATAATCTATCCATATTCTTAAGGTATAATTTATTGTCTGTTTTGGTTCAATACTTCCTGTATCTACTACTCTATTAGGATTACTTCCCATATTAGATAAGTTATCTGCATTTCCTACTACACTATTCTTTATTAAACTATATCTAATAGCAGAATCTGGCATCCTAGTCTCACCACTAGATAACTCCATATCATCTAAATATATAGTAAAATCTGTATCTATATTTCCTTCATTTACTAAACTAAAGTTAAAGCCATTTAAACTCATACCTTCACTATCTTCTATAGGTATTACTTTCTCTAATACTAATTCATTTCCTTCTTCTAGTTTTAATCCTAAACTTCCTGCTCTAATAGCATATTCCTTTTCTCCATGTAAAGTAGTTGTTAAATATGCAAAAGATATTCCTATTAATAATACTAATATTATTGCAACTCCTATTACTATTAACTTTCTATTTTTCCTTATAGCATTCCTCATTATCTTAGTCTCCTTACTACTTTTTTCTTACACAAAAAAGAATAGAATATTCCTACTCTATTCTTCTTACATTATGAAAGAAAGTAATTTTATTACTTAAATTATGGTTAAATAGCCCCCAGGTAACATATTGTAAACAATTTTTTTCTCATATTCTTACCTTCTTTCTACCTTATATACTTAATAATACCAGAAAAAAAGAACTTAAACAAGTCCTATTTTCTTAAACCTAATTTCTTAACTACTTCACGATATTTTGCAACATCTTTCTTAGCTAAGTAATTAAGCATATTTCTTCTTTGTCCAACTTTCATTAAAAGACCACGACGAGAATGATGATCATGAATATGAGTTTTTAAGTGTTCTGTTAAATTCTCTATTTCTTTAGTTAAAATAGCTATTTGTACAGCACTAGAACCAGTATCATTAGCATTTTCTCCAAAGTCTTTAATAATTTGTTGTTTCTCTTCTTTTGTTAAAGCCATAATATCCTTCCTTTCTCTATATTATTCGCCTTATCTTGGTAATTGGTGTAAGGAAGAACTCCAACCACTAAGAAAAGGTAACGTCTATAATATACACTATTTTTTTACTTTTGTAAATGCTTTACAATCTCTTTGTGATTTGTTTTTTAAAATGTCCTATTTTTATAAGTGTATTTTTAAGTTAAAATGTCCTAATAAAATATTATAAAAAGTTATTTTTAAGTTAAAATGTCCTATTGAAATTTGAGTACAATAATATATACTATAATTGTTACTTAAAGGGATAGGGCAACACTGAGGAGTGACCTGAGCATTTAAGTAATGTTAAACGAAAAAGGAAGCGAAGATGCATTCCTTTTCTTTCTTTTTCGGTAACTAAAAGCGATAAACCTTGGGGGTTGGGGCAAAGCCCCAATTTTATCTAATCTTAAATTTTCTCCACGGATTATCTTCACTAGGTTTAAATCCATTTTTTGATGCTCTTTCTTTCTCACTTTCCTGTTGTTCCACTAACGTTAATAAATATGATTTATTATCTATAACTCCATATAATTTATTGTCATATGTACTAACAACAGTACATTTCGTTCCACTTTTAAAAGATATAACTTCACCAGTTTCTACATCAATAGGTAAATAATATTTATTGAAATATTTTATTGATGAAGCATTATCTATAGTTCTTTCGCTTCTAATAGAAATAATGAAATTTAATTCATTGTCAGTATAATTGTTTTCTTTCATAGCATTCTTTTTAGGATTGATTTTATAAGAAAACCTTTCGTTCATTTTAGGAATAAATACTTCATTTAAATATTTATTTGCTTCTTCAATTGTAGTTATACCTTTATGCCTTAACTCTGCTTTTAATCGTCTTTTAAAAGTTCCATTTTCTCTTTCTGCATTTGGTTTAAATAACGGATTACTACTACATGATAGTTCAATACCTAAATCTTCACATATTCTACCAAACTGAGTTACATTAAGTTTTGATTTAGAACTCTTTGCATTGTTAATAGAAAATGAATTTCTTTTATCCGTTTTTATTTTTTTAGGTATTCCGAATTTTATAATCATGTTCATTAATACAACTAAATATGCATTCGTTGTTTCTTCATAATCAAAATATCCAGATAACACTTTCTTTGTTGCTTTGTCTACTGCTAAATGTAATGCAGTCTCTTCTGTACCAAACCAAACCCAAAAGGCT
>CALVUV010000057.1 GCA_944363685.1 uncultured Bacilli bacterium | reverse complement strand
CCAACTAATCCTATTTTTAAAGAATACTACTATAAAAAAATCAAAGAAGGTAAAACTAAACATCAAGCCATTGTATGCATTATGAGAAGAACTTGTAACATTATTTATGGAATATTAAGAAATGAAACAGAATATATACCACCTAAACAATTAGTAGAACAATGCCAAAATTCATTTAGGGAAAGAAAAAAATTAGAGGAAGAGAAACGTAAAAAGAAAGAGGAAAGAAAAAAGAGAGATATTGCAAACATCAATTCCAACTGTTGAAATCTCTGTTGCAATATCTCAATAATTATAATTCCTTTAATTTTATATAACTTGACTAAATATAGGGTGAGTGCGTTTTTTAGATAAAAATCGAATTTATGTATTGACGAACGTATATTTTATGTAGTACACTTAAGTTACTAAAGGGAGGTTCGTCATATGAAGATATATAGAGCATATAAATTTAGACTATATCCAACAGAAGAACAAAAGATATTAATTCATAAGACTTTTGGATGTAGTCGTTTTGTTTATAACTATTATCTAAATTATCAAAAAGAAAATGGAGTACAAAAATCATTTGATTTATGTAAAGATTTAAAAGAATTAGAAAAGGGTCACAAATATCTTAAAGAAGTAGATTCATGTGCCTTAAGATGCTCTATATTTGATTTAGAAGATGGTTTTAATAACTTCTTTGCAAAAAGAAATGGATATCCAAATTTTAAGAGTAAGTTTAATAGACAATCTTATAGAACTAATTGTATAAGAAGTAATTATAAAGGTAAAGAATATAGTAATATAGAAGTAGATTTATTAACTAGATTTATAAAATTACCTAAACTAGGTAATGTAAAAATAAAAGGATTTAGAGATAAAGATAAAATAAAAGGTAAAATAGTAAATGCTACTATTTCAAGAGAGACAACAAATAAGTATTATGTAAGTGTATTAGTAGAAGAAGATATCTTAATAGAGAAAGTAACACCTACTACAATAGTAGGAATAGATTTAGGAATAAAAGATTTAGTAGTAACAAGTGATGGCATAAAGTATGGTAATCTGAAAGTATTAATGAAATATGAAAAGAGATTAAAAAGATTACAAAAGAAGTTATCAAGACAAGTTAAAGGAAGTAAGAACTATTTAAAGACAAAAGAAAAGATAGCAAGAGTACATGCAAAGATAAAGAATTATAGAAAACATTATTTAAATGATATAGCGAATGAAATAGTTAATGAACATGACATTATAGTAACAGAGAGTTTATTAGTAAAAGATATGTTTAAAGATAAGAAAAAAGTATTTAATAAAAGTCTATCAGATGCAAGTTTAAGTAAATTATGTTCTCTAATAGAATGGAAAAGTAAGATAAAAGGCAAGATTTATTATAAAATCAATACCTATTATCCAAGTAGTCAGATATGTTCAACATGTGGTTATAAAAATGAAAAGTTAAAAGATTTAAGTATAAGAGAATATGACTGTCCTAAATGTGGATCACATAATGATAGAGATATAAATGCTAGTTTAAACATATTATTAGAAGGATTAAAGTTACACTATAATTTAGTTAGCATAGTATAGATAATGTTTTAGATAAAATAACAAATGAAAGATAAATTAATACGGTAGCGACTATCGGAATTTAAGCCTATGGAGAATAGAGGATACTCTATCTATGAAGTAGGAATCCTTGAAGGTAACGACAAGGGCGAAATAAAATTTATTTTATTTCTTATGTTCTGAAAAAATATCTAATTATGTCACAAAACTTGCAAAAAGTCCTCTATAATTATAATATTATAATAAAGGAGGAATATTATGTGTACCGCTGTAACATACAAAACAAAAGATTTTTATTTTGGACGTACTTTAGATTATGAAATCTCTTATAACGAAGAAGTAGTTATCACTCCAAGAAACTATCCATTTCATTTTAAAGAAAAAGGTAGTATAAATAATCATTATGCTATTATAGGAATGGCTACTGTTATTGGAAACTACCCACTATATTATGATGCTATTAATGAAAAAGGACTAGGAATAGCAGGTTTAAACTTTGTAGGTAATACCGTATATAATGATAAAACTCTAGGAAAAGATAACATCACTCAGTTTGAATTCATCCCTTGGATTTTAAGTAAGTGTAGTAGTGTTAAAGAAACGAAAGAGTTAATTAAAAATATGAACTTTTTAAATATTCCTTTTAGTGAAGATTTACCACTAGCAGAGCTACACTGGATTATATCAGATGATAAAGAATCAATAACTGTAGAATCAGTACAAGAAGGCATTAAGATATATGAAAATAAAGTAGGAGTCTTAACTAATAATCCAACCTTTGATAAGCAAATGTTCGCCCTAAATAATTATATGCATCTATCTAATAAGGAACCAGAATGCAAATTCAGTAAAGATTTTGAATTAAAAAGATATAGTAGAGGAATGGGTGCTATAGGACTTCCTGGAGACTTATCAAGTCAATCTAGATTTATAAGAGCATCCTTTGTAAAACTAAACTCTATTTCTAAAGATACAGAAAAAGAAAGTGTCAGTCAATTTTTTCATATTTTAAATTCTGTTGATCAACAAAGAGGTTGTTGTGAAATAGAAAATGGAAAATATGAAATAACTCTTTACACCTCTTGTTGTAATACAAATAAAGGTATTTATTACTATACAACTTATGATAATCATCAAATTACAGCCGTTGATATGCATAAAGAAAACTTAGATAGTAAAGAACTTATTTCATATCCACTAATAAAAGAAGAACAAATCAAAATCCAAAATTGATTTAACACATCACTATAATTTTTTACATATCTAAAAGTGTCTAATTGTGTCATAATACTTGTAAAATATTCTTTATAATTATAAGATAATAATAAGGAGTGTGATACTAGTGATATATCCATCAATTGATAAATTATTAAACATAGTAAGTTCAAAATATGAATTAGTTCATATCGCTGCAAGACGTAGTAAAGAAATGACTAAAGATGAACACTATCAATTAGCTTTAAACCAATATAAATGTGAAAAAAATATTGGAAGATCTCTAGAAGAAATATTAGAAGGAAAATTAAAGGTAGTTGCAAAAGAAAATAATAAGTAAGAACACATATCAAAAAGATGTGTGTTTTATCATTTAATATGATAGAATAATTCTAAAGGGGGCTTTAGAATGTTAAAAGACTTATGCTTTGAAATTATTGAAACTTGCCCAAATAATTGTTTATTTTGTTCATCATGTTCTTCTATTAATAAAAATAGAAGAATAGATTATAAAAAGTTTAAAGAAGTAATAGATTATTTTATCTATAATGGCGGAATAGAAGAAATATCTTTATCAGGAGGAGAACCTCTATTACACCCTGAACTTTTAAGAATGATTAGATATTGTAAATTAAATAATATAAAAGTAGTCTTATTTACTAGTGGTATAAAATCAAGATCTAAAATGACAGAAGAAGATATTGAACAATTAAAATATAACTTAAGAAAACAGTATGAATCATATCTATTAGAAGGAATGCCTAAAGATGAATATGAAAAGTTAATAAACAAGTTAATGAATATATATATAAAAGATAATGAAAAAAGGTTTTATTCTCTATCAACTCATGATTGTAACTTATTAAAAGAAGTAGGACTAGATAAGATTGTTTTTGACTTTCAAGCTTGGAACCAAGAAGTATATAATAAAATTATGGGAACTAAAAATAACTTTGACTTAGTAACATTATCAATGATAAAAGCCAAAAGTGCAGGATTAAAAACAGATGCCCATTTTATTCCTACAAAAATTAATTATAAAGAGCTCGTTGATATTATTGAAATGCTTAATGTTGCAGAATTTGATGAACTAAGTATTTTAAACTTTGTTCCTCAAGGAAGAGGAAGAGTTAATGAAAATATTCTTTCTTTATCCGAAGATGAATTTAAAGAATTTATTAAAATATATGAAAAATGTAAAAATGACTTTAAAGGTAACTTAAGAGTAGGAATCCATTTACAAGAAGAAGATACCCATAAATGTACAGCAGGTTTAACTAAACTAGTCATAAAATATGATGGTATAGTTCTACCTTGTGCAGCCTTTAAAGAATATGATTTAGAAATGCTTAACAGTATGGGTATAAAAACTCCTAATATCTATGAAAATTTAGAAACCATAAAAACATATAATGGAACAAGAAAAAAGCCCTTATGTAAACAACTTTATAAATTTAATAATTCTCTTAACTAAAGGAGGTACCAATGAAAATAGAAAAATTTAAAAAAAGACCTAATGGTTTATACACTATATATTTAGATGATTTTAATAGTTATGACTTTTATGAAGAAATAATTTTAAAGTATGAACTTCTAATAACTAAAAATATAGAAAAAGATGAACTTACTAAGATAATTGAAGATAATAAAAACTATGAAAGTTATTATGATGCTCTAAAGACTTTAAAAAGAACTATTAAAACTAAAGAAGAGATAAGAAAACAGTTAACTGATAAAAAATATAGTAAAGAGAGTATAGCCTTTGCTATCACCACTTTAGAAAAACAAGGATATATTAATGATAAAAACTATGCTAAGAGTTATGTTCATAATGCTATTATTACAACTAATAAAGGACCTAAAAAAATAGAAGAAGAACTAGTAAAAAAAGGTGTAGCATCCGATGATTATCTTTTAGCTTTAGAAGAGTATAATACATCTTTAGAAAAAGAAAAAATAGAGAAGTTAATCTCTAAGAAAATAAAATCTAATCATAATAAAAGTGCTAAAGTCTTAAAACAAAAATTACAATTAGATTTAATTAGTAGTGGTTTTTCTAAAGATATTATAAAAGAAATATTAAATTCTACTACTATAGAAGAAAATAATGATATCGCTAAAAAAGAATATGAAAAGTATTATAAAAAGTTAAGTAAAAAATATTCTGGTAAAGAACTAGAATATAAATTAAAACAAAAAATGTATAGTTTAGGTTTTAATATAGAAAAAGAATAAAAGGATAGACTAACTATCCTTTTAAACTATTTTTATATACTTTTTGTTCATCTTGACTAATAACATGATTATTTGTAATATCTTCAATATATTTATTACTTAAATCTTCAAACTTTTTACCAACTTCAAGTAAATCTTCTCCTGTAACTCCATAAGCTTCAAGTAACATAATAAATAATGGAGTAGGCCAAGCCTCTGTCTCATCCTCTTTAACTATAATTCTCTCAAATTCATAAGGAGTATTAATTGTTCTAAGAGTATATCTAACACCAAGATTGATTTCTCTTATCTGAAAGATATCAAATAAATCTTTTTTGTTGGCTTTACCTTGTCCTACTAAATGATTATGTAAAAGACTAGTAGCTTTTATTAGATGATCATTATCATCTAGCCCATATTGATCATTAATTGATCTTAATTTACCTTTAGATTCATCAACCATCATATAAAACTTAGACCAATCATAAAGTAACTCTAAAGATTTGTTACCTCTAATTTCCTCTTCTATTATTTCATCACGTAACTTATCTTTATATACTTCATCTTTTTGTTTATCAGTATTAGCTACCTTTTTTTCTATTTCCTCTTTAATTTCAGATCTCCAAATAAAGAAATCCTCAATACTCTCAAACTGAACAGAAAAACTATTAAAGTCATTTTCAACATTATTACATATTGTTATTAATCTATTTTTATCATGTTCATTTATTTCATTTCTCATAGTTTCATCCCTTTCATTTCTTGTGCTGCATATTATAACACAAAATTATTAATTTGTCAAAAAAGAGAAGTAACAAAAAGTGTACTTCTCTTAAATGTTTAATTTTATTAACTTGCACTTGTATCAGTATTAGTATTAACACTATCTAATAACTGTTGCATTAAATCATCATAATCTTTCTTTAAACTATCATCATTAAATTCAATACCAGCATCTTCTCTAATAGCAATCAAAGCATTATATCTTAATGATGCATCTTCATTTAATTTATTATCAGCTAAAGTTTGTATAACATCATCTTTAACTTCTTTAAGTTTAGGTTTCTTCTTTTGATCAACTTTAAGTATTATATGATATCCATAGCTAGATTGTACAGGTTCTTCTGTATATTTACCTTCTTCAAGATCAATAGATGCATTTAAGAAAGCCTCATCCATATTATCATCTCTATTAAAGTAATCAATAAGACCACCGTCACTAGCACTACCAGTATCATCAGAATACTCTTTAGCAAGCTCTTCAAAATCAGCACCATCATCTAACTGTTTAATTAAATCTTCTGCTTCTTTTTTAGCTTTCTCTTCAGCTTCAGTTTGTTCTTCAGTAGACATATCATCAGTAGTTTCAGGACTAATTAATATGTGTCTAACTTTAATATCACCAATTACTTCATCATCATAATACTTTTGTATTTCATCATCAGTAACACTATCTTTAACATAATCTTCAATCGCTAAATTCCTCTTATATTCAAGTGATAACATCTCTTTTAATTCATCTTCATTTTCAACACCTAAATATTGTTGGATAGCAGCAAGAAATGCTTCATCATCATTATTGTATTGACTCTTCATCTGTTCAATTTGTGCATTTATTGTCTCTTCCTCTTCATCATCAGTCTTATACTTCTCATCAAATAATTGATGATCAATCATATCAACCAAAACACTAATACCATATTTATCTCTTAATTCCTCGTATAGAGTATCAGCTGATATTTTCCCTTCATCAGTCTTAACAACTGTATTATTATCTTTAAGTTCAGCATTATTTCCGCATCCAGTTACAAGCAAACACATTGCAAGAGCGGAAGCAGTTACTTTAACTATTTTTTTCATTTAATTTCCTCCTTGTACTCACTAAATATAATAGCATTAACTCTTCTAACTTGCAAATAAATAAAGCAAATTTATCACACTTTTTTATTAATTACCATAAAATAATGTGAACACTAGAAAAAAAGGAGGATTAAGTTATGGGTAATTGTAATTCAAACAGCGCTATTGTATTAGTATTATTTATCTTACTAGTTATAATTATAGGTGCCTATATCTAAGATATAATAAGGAGGTGTAAAAATGTCTTGTTCAAATAATCAAACAGTAACAACTAGCTGCTGTTCTAGACCAAGAAATAGCTTTGTAATCATAATTGTATTATATATCTTACTAGCTATTATCTTAGGTTCTTGTATGACTTATTAATTAAGAAGCTCTAGAAATTAGAGTTTCTTTTTGTATAATAAAAAGAAATTAGTAAATAATAAAAACAGGTGAAGTCTAATGACAACAAAAAATAATTTATACTACTACTTAAATAATTTTCTTTTATTTTCATTTTTTGGTTTTCTTTTCGAAAATATAATGCATTTTATAACTGCAGGAAGTTTTACTAATAATCCATTCTATGGACCTTGGATGCCTATATATGGTTTTGGAGTAATTATAATGATTTTTTTAACAAGACTAATATTTAATAATCTAAAGATAAAAAGATGGCTAAAAATAATTTTATTATTTTTAACAATTACTATCATTTTAACTATATTAGAATTAGCAGGAGGATACTTAACAGAGTTCTTTTTCCATAAAAGTTTTTGGGATTATACGGATTTAAAATTTAACTTTGGTAAATATATAGCATTAGAAGTAAGTCTTGGTTGGGGTGTCGCTTGTCTTATATTTCTTTATATAGTAAAACCTCTAACAGATAAATTTATAGAAAAGATTCCTAAATTCGTTTCCATAATTCTTCTAATTTTAATAATAATTGACTTCATATTTAGTTTCTTTATAAAATAGACTGTAATCGCAAAAAATAAAAAAGTAAAAAGTTTTGCGACTGTAATCGTAAAACTTTGACAAAAACTGAAGATTAGTATATAATGATATCAGAGGTGATATTTATGCTTGTAAGAGAAAAATATTTAAATCAGTTAATAGCAGGTAAAGACTTAAATTTAATAAAAGTAATTACAGGAGTAAGAAGAAGTGGAAAGAGTACTTTATTATTACAATATAAAGA
>CALVUV010000056.1 GCA_944363685.1 uncultured Bacilli bacterium | reverse complement strand
CCAAACTGTACATAGTTATTATTTACATTTCCTCTATAATAATAACTTGTTCCATCTTCATCTTCTGCACTATATAATCCATTTGTTACATATTCTGGATTAGTAGATTGACCTCCACTACTCATATCAAGATATCCACCATTACTAGCATAATTAAACATTTCTTCTTTTTCTTCTTGCAATTCATTATCTTCTAATATCTTAGTAGTAGTTAGAGGTACATATTTATCTCCTGCTTTTCCATATACATTTATCTTTATTGTAAAGGTTAATCCTCCTCCATCTCCTTGTGGATTATAACTTTCATCTACATACATTCTTAGTCTATAATTATTATTCTCACTACTATTCATACTTGAAGTATATAAACTCATCTCATTAGATGGTCTTCCTGTATAATTATTTGCACTAGTCTCTTCACTATATACTTCTGGTACCATTAAAGCTTCTTCTGTGCCATCACTATTTAATTTAGTTAGATATAACTTTATATATTTACCATCTATAGTATTTCCATCTTCCTTTTTGGCACTTATTTCATAGTTTATATTTGTATCACCTGTTATGGTACTACTTATATTAAAATCAAAATACTCTCCAGGAGTTAATCTTACCGTTCCTGTCTTATCAGTTGTTGGTAATGCTCCATTTAAAGTTATTCCATTACTTGTTTCTGTATACTTCATTGTTATCGCACCACTTGTTATAGAGTTTTCTACTTCTCCTATTCCACCATACCTAAATGCAGCATAACTTGTTCCTACTATTATTACTATCATTAATAGTATTAATACTCCTATAATAATTATCTCTTTTCTTTTATTTTTCTCTTTCATACTATTCACCCTTTACTACTTTTTCTTATCTAAATTACTTATATTTTGACATCATAAAAAGAATAGAATACACTTACTCTATTCTTCTTAAACTATGAAAGAAAGTAATTTTATTACTTAAGTTATGGTTAAATAGCCCCCCTCCAGGTAACATATTGTATACATAGTCTTCTCATATTTTTTACCTTCTTTCTCCTACCTTCTAATCTAATTCTATCATAGTAGAAAGAAAAAAACAAGTGACATTAAGTCATTGTTTTAAGCACGAGATACATATTTACCATCTTTAGTACTAACTAAGATATCTTCATCTTGTTTAATAAATAATGGCACTTGAATAGTCATACCTGTTTCTAATTCTGCATTTTTCATAGCACCACTACTTGTATTACCTTTAACAGCATCTTCTGTTTTAACTACTTTCATAACAACTTTATCAGGAAGTGATAATCCTAACATCTCACCTTCAAAGAAAGTAATCTCTACTTCTAAATTCTCTTTCAAGTACTTAGCATCATCTAAAATAGCACTCTTATCAAGTTCTATTTGTTCATAATCTGTCATACTCATAAAATAATAAGTATCTCCCATAGAATATAAGAATTGCATTGTTTTCTTATCAATATGTGCTGTTTCTACTTTAACACCAGCATTAAATGTTTTCTCAACAATAGAACCAGTTCTTAAATTCTTCATCTTAGCTTTTACTATTGCAGCACCTTTACCAGGTTTAACATGTTGACTTTCAAGAATAGTATAAATACCACCCTCAAACTGAATAGTCATACCAGGTTTAAAATCATTTGAATTAACCATTTTACTTACTCCTTTCTTATATACTTAAAACAGTCATTAAATGACTGTTATATTATTATTTTTTCTCTTTATGAGTTGTATGTTTACCACAAAATTTACAATACTTACTAATTTCCATTCTTCCTGGAGTATTATTTACATTTTTCTCTTCACGATAATTTTCATTACCACAAACTGAGCATACAAAAGTCTTTTTTTGTCTATGACCTAACTTCTTTGCCATGTCTCTCTCCTCCTTTTTTCCTTTAGTAATTTTACCAAAGTTTTTAAATTATATCAACTATTTATTTAATTCTTTTAATAATTCAATAGTTTTTCTCATCTCTTGGTCATATTGAACCATCTCAATACCACCAAATTCATTTAAGAATTGATCAAGTTCCATTTGATAACGCTCAGCAAGTTTTTTAGCTTCTTCCATAGCATCACTTTCTGATACTTCAATCTTTTCCATATTCATAATTTCTTCAAGCATTAATCTATATAATACATTTTGATAAGCTTCTTTTTCTAATTGATCTCTTAAATCTTTTTCTGTAGTTTTAGTAACTTGATAATATAAATCTAAACTAATACCTTGCATAGTCATTTGTTGTTCTGTTCTTCTAAGTAATCTATCAATCTCTTCATTAACCATTTCTTCTGGAATATCAACTTCTACATTTTTAGATACTGCTTCAAGTAATCTATCAATATAGTTATTTTCTTCTTCCATATCTTTATTAGCTTTTATATTAGCTTCTATTTCTTTTCTAAGGCTCTCTTCATCATTAACACCTTCAATGCCTAAGTCGAAGAAGAAATCTTCATCTAATTCTCTTTTTTCTTTAGTTTTAATTTCATGTACTTTTACTTTAAATGTAGCATCTTGTCCTTTTAAAGACTCTTCCATATAATCTTCTGGGAAAGTTACTTTAATTTCTTTTTCTTCACCAGACTTCATACCAATTAATTGTTCTTCAAATCCTGGAATAAAAGAACCACTACCAATTTCTAAAGAATAGTTCTCACCTTTTCCTCCATCAAAAGCAACCCCGTCTTTAAATCCTTCAAAGTCAATAACAGCAACATCACCATTTTCAACTGTAGCATCATCACTCTTATTAACTAATTCTTCATATCTTTCAAGTAAATGACCTATTTCATGATCTATTTCTTCTTTAGTTACTTTAACTTCATTAGGTTTAATTCCTAAATCTCTATATTTACTAATCTTAACTTCTGGTTTAGTAATAATTTTAAAAGTAAAAGTAACGCTCTTTTCGTCAAGACTCTTTAAATTAGGTTCAGGTTGTACAGCAGGTATTAAATCATTTTCCTCTAATGCTTTAACATAAGCATTTTGTAATACTAAATCTGCTGCATCTAATAAATAATCTTGACCAAATTTCTTATCATAAATATTTTTAGGACATTTACCTTTTCTAAAACCGTCTACTTCAACTTTTTTAACTCTATCTTTAAAAGCTTTATCAACAGCATCAGTCCACTCTTTTCCCTCAACTTTTATTTCAATATTATGATAATTTTTCTTATTTGTTTCTTTCTTTTCCATATTTCTTCCTCCAATACGTCTCTTATTATATCTGATAAAGTTTAGTTTTTCAACAATTTATTCAAAATAAATTGGTAAATAATGCAATAATAAATTAAAAACAAATAATATCTACATGATTCCTACTTCACAGATAGAACAATCCCTATTATTCATAGGCTTAAACGCCTTAAAACTCCACCATATTAATTTATTTTTCAATTAAATTATTATTCTATATATTTAAAAAACTTTGCAAACTACCTAAAATATTGTAGAAACTTTCCTTAAAGGCAAAAATAACCATAGACTTCTAAAGTTTCTATAGTCTTTATCGTAACTAATGTAAAATTTAAATTAAAATTTTTCACTCCAATTGACAACATCTACCTATTTTAGTACGATATAGCAAAGAAAGAAGGGATAGAATGGATGACTTTCATATTCACTCTACTTATTCTGATGGACTTGATAGTATTGAAAATTTAATCCAAAAAACTAAAAATTTCACTATGTTTTCTATAACTGATCATAATAATATAGAAGCAAATAAAAAAATAAGAGAAGCAAATTTTATTACTGGTGTTGAACTTTCTAACTATTTTTTAGATAATGTTTATCATATCTTGGGTTATAATTTTGATGTTAATAATAAAGAATTAAATAATAAAGACTTATTTAATATATATGATAAATATGTAAAAAGTTATTGTCAAAATATTAAATATTATTATATATCTATTAGAGATATTATTGAAAGTATCAAAAATGCAAATGGCTATCTTATCTTGCCACATCCATTTATCAGTTGTAAAAATATAGAGACTAAAACAATAGTAGAAAAGTTTTTAAGTGTTGGTGGTGATGGTATAGAAATAACACCTGATTTTCTTGATAAATCTATGGAAATAATTAATTGCTATGATACTTTTTATTCTGTTGGTAGTGACTATCATAGTGATATATTTAATAGAAATAACACTTTAGGTATAGATACAAAATATTTTGACAATGATGAACGTTATCTAAGAAATGTGATTAGGAGGAATTAAAATGCATGACTTTAAAGAAATAACTAATGTTTTAGAAGAAATATATAAATTAAATGAAATAAATGATATTATTTACATTAATGGAGGTATTGTTCCTTACTTAATAGATAACAAAGCAAAGAAAAGAAAACATAGTGATATTGACATTTTAGTAGAATTAAAAGATATAGATAAGATTAGAAATGTATTAAAAAGATATAATCTTTATATGAATAATAAAGATAGTCTTAAATTAACTGTTCAAGACTATGGAATTCATACTAATATTAGAGGTATAGATATAGGATTTTATCCTTTTGAAGTTGAAAATAATGGCATAAAAGTCAATACATTTAGTATGGATGAGAAGAATATATTCAAATCAAGGTTTATAAAAGGATTAACTTTTAATGATTTTTATGAAATAATTAGTTTTAATAATTATAAAATTAAGATTATTAAAAGAGAACTACTTTATTTACTTAAAGAAAATTTAACAAGAGATAAAGATAAATTAGATTATGAGGTATTAAAAATGTTAGACTTAAATAAAGAATGTTTAACTAGATTGAGAAAATTAAATGTCTCTAAATATACTGATATAGATAATTATATTATAAAAGAATTAAAAAATTAGAACCTATAAGCATTTTTTAGGTAAAAGAAACTCTCTTAATCCTTGAAATATAAGGAAATAAGAGAGTTTTTATATACTTTATAGATATAGTAACATCTATTATTCATAAGCCTAAACCCCTTAAAAATCCACCATATTAATTTATTTTTCAATTAAACTGTTATTCTATATATTTAAAAGATTATCCATACTAGTAAATAATCTTCTGCTCTTATAGACAAAAACCAGAGGCTTCTAAAGTTTCTCTGGTTTTAATTATATCTAACTTACTTAATTTTCTTTTTTCCTCACTAAATTTTTAACTTTACGTTTTTGATACCCATTTAGTATTACATCTTTTTTATCTTCTAATATAGCAATTTGTCTATCATATTCTTCTTTTAAAGCTATTTTTCTTTCATCTATCACTTTAAGTTTGGGACTAATATCTAACGCATTTACGTCTTTAACATTATTTAAGAATTCCCTAAGTCCATAAGTAGCAAATGCTCTTGCTAACTCTAAACTTGCTTTATCACTAAAAGTTTCATCTGTAATTGTTATACCAGTTTCACTGTTACCTATAGTACCATCCAGATAATTTAAAGGTGTTTCAATTTTCCAAGCAGAATTTACAAAAACAGGTCTAACACATTCTTCAAAACTACAACAATAAGTTTCTTCAATATTACTGTTTTGTACTTCAATATTTTTGGCATCAGTCGTAAATTCAAGCAAATTACAGTTAATATTATTAAGTTTTATATCCTCACCATAATGAATAAAAGAACTAATAAATTCACTTATATTACTAATCTCTAAGAAAGATGAATTAATTATTAAATCAGGAACTTTAGGGTTTCCATAAATAAAGGTTTTACTTGCATCATTTACAACAAAATATCCTCCTTTATAATATATAACATTACCAACATCAATTATTTCAGCATTAAATATAACCTCATCATCTTTTTCATTTTTTATAGTTACATCTTTAGCAAAAACTTTAAAATTATACCTTTCATTATCATCCATAGTAATATCAACTTTTGTGTCAGTAAAAGCTTCTATAGTGCAATCATCATCGCCTAAAGTCTTATAAAAATGAATATAACTTATATTATCTTTTACTTTATATGAAGTCCGTTCTAAATCAAAAATTTTTCCTCTTAAAAAGCTATAAGTTAATGGTGTGACTACATGCATTTTATCACTACCATCAACCTTATAATAAATTCTTGCAGTTTTAATATACTCTTTTATATCAGTTAATTTTTCTTTTAATTCAACCATAACAAAATCTCCTACTTTATAAACATTGCATCTCCAAATGAAAAGAATCTATATTTTTCTTTAACCGCTACATTATAAGCATTTAAGATATTATCTTTACCTGCTATTGCAGATACTAACATAATTAAGGTTGATTTAGGTAAATGAAAATTAGTAATAAGTCCATCTATACTCTTAACCTCTTTACCTGGATAGATAAAGATATCAGTAAAGCCATTATCTTCTCTAAACTCTCCAAACTTCCCGTAAATTGTTTCTAATGTTCTAGTAGAAGTTGTTCCAACAGCAATAATTCTTTTGCCATCCTCTCTTGTTTTATTAAGAATATCTGCAACTTCACTACTTAATGAATAAAACTCACTATGCATTTTATGTTCTTCAATTTTCTCTACTTTAACAGGTCTAAAAGTACCAAGACCAACATGTAGAGTTAAATAAACTACATTTATACCTTTATCTTTTATTCTTTCAAGTAACTCTTCAGTAAAATGAAGTCCAGCCGTAGGAGCAGCAGCACTACCCACTTCTTTAGCATAAACAGTTTGATATCTATCTTTATCTTCTAATTTTTCATGAATATATGGAGGTAATGGCATAGTACCTAACTCATCCAATATTTCATAGAATATTCCATCATAACCTGCTTTAAACACTCTAATACCTTCATCTTTAACTTCAACACAAGTTAATCTAAGTAATCCATTACCAAAACTTACTACATCTCCTATATGTATACGTCTAGCAGGTTTAACTAAAGCTTCCCAAGTATCACTATTTTTATCTTTTAATAATAAAACCTCTATAACTGCTTTTGTTTCCTCTTTCTCACCAATTAATCTTGCAGGTAATACTTTAGTATCATTTAATACTAAAGTATCTCCAGGATTAAGATAATCTATAATATCATAGAAATGTTTATGACATATTTCTCCAGTTTCCTTATCAAGTACCATAAGTCTTGAAGTATCTCTTTTCTTAATTGGTGTTTGGGCAATTAATTCTTCTGGTAAATTATAATCAAAATCTAATACATTCATATACTAATACCCCCATACATTTCTGGTTCACTCTTATAATTAGTTTCTATTATCAGTTCATCAATACTTTTACTATTAAGATCTTTCTCTAAAAGATTATAATCATCATAACAATTTAATAAATAATTTCTTAAACGATTATCATTTATTTTTGTTGCTATTGTATTTAAAACTCTTATATTATTAGAAATCTTATTACTAAAAATCTCTAATTCATCCAAAGACATATAAGCTGTATAATCTCCTAGATATGCTAGTGTTATTAAATTTAAAGATTTATATGGAATATCATAAGATAATAATATTATAAGACCAGTTAAATCTCTTAATATCTCATCTTTATATTTTTTACTTCTATAATAATAATCTTTCACTTTTAAAATTTTATTTTTCTTATCATCATCATAATCTAAACTTTTTCTAATTTTATTTAAACGGAAAAAGTGAGAATCTACTGTATCTTCACCTTTATTTAATCTATCTAGAAGCTTTATCATTAAATTTTTAACTAATTCTTCATACATCAAAATCACTTCCAAATAGTCCACCTTGATAGTTTATATTTAACTCTTTATAAGCTTTCTCTGTAACCATTCTACCACGACTTGTTCTTTTTAAATAACCTTCTTGTAATAAGTATGGTTCTATAACATCTTCAATAGTAGAAGTTTCTTCACCAATTGAAGAAGCTAGAGCATCTATTCCCACAGGACCTCCATTAAATCTATCAATAATAGCTTTAAGTAACTGATGATCAGTCTCATCTAAACCACTTTTATCTACTTTTAATCTTTCTAAAGCTTTATTCATTACTTCTAAATCAATAGATTCTTTCTTATCTACTAGAGCAAAGTCACGTACTCTTTTAAAGAGACGGTTAGCAATACGAGGAGTTCCTCTACTTCTTTTAGCAAGTTCAACTGCTGCTTCATCATCTATTGGCATATCTAAGAC
>CALVUV010000055.1 GCA_944363685.1 uncultured Bacilli bacterium | reverse complement strand
TGATTAACTACTTCAAGTTCATTATTTTTATTTAAGAATTTAATATCAAAAGCTTCTGCAAAACCAGTTCCAAAGAAATGACTTGTACCAGATTGTAAAGCTCTACCATCGTGCATCATAGATTCAATAGTAAGTGTTTCTTCAGCTCCTGCAAATTTTTCACTTTCTGTTTTTCTTCCTTTTATTAAAGGTATTGCTAAATCTTCTTCTACTAAAGAAGCATATATATTTAACATTAATTTAGTTCTTTCCATCGCTTCTTCACGAGATGAATGAATTGTATGTCCTTCTTGCCATAAAAATTCTCTACTTCGAAGGAATGGTCTTGTAGTTTTTTCCCATCTTAATACTGAGTTCCATTGGTTATATAATTTAGGTAAGTCACGATAAGATTTAACTTCTTTATGCCATAAATCACAGAATAGAACTTCTGATGTTGGTCTTACACAAAGTCTTTCTTCTAATCTTTCATTACCACCTTTAGTAACCCACGCAACTTCAGGGGCAAAGCCTTCAACGTGTTCTTTTTCTTTATTTAATAAACTCTCGGGAATTAAAACTGGTAAATAAACATTTACAACTCCTGTTTCTTTAAATCTCTTATCTAAGTTATTCTTAATATTTTCCCAAATAGCATATCCATTAGGTTGATATATTAAAAATCCTTTAACACTAGAGTAATCACATAATTTAGCTTCTCTTACAACATCTGTATACCACTGAGCAAAGTCAACATCTCTTGATGTTATTTTTTGTACTAATTTTTTTTCTTTATTATCCATAATTTTTCTCCTTTATATATTTATATACATTATTTCATTTCCGTGTTCATCAATAATTTTTGCTACATCATTAAAATCTAAATAAACAGTAGCTTTATTAGTATTAGGATGGAATCCTACATTTTTCATATTCTTTAAATCTTTATCAAAGACAAAGATAACGCTCTCATCATCATTATTGATTACCCCGAAGGGAGAAACATATCCCTGTTCTAAGCCAAGGTATTTCTTTAATCTTTCATCACTTCCAAAACTTAATCTTGTGCTTCCTATTTTACTAGCAAGTTCTTTTAAGTCAATATTTTTCTCGTGTCCGCAAGCGATTAAATAATGTTCTTTTCCATTAGCATTTCTTAAGAATAAATTTTTACAAACATATCCTTTATCTAATAGTCCTAATTTGTCCATATCTTCAATAGTATGAACTTCATCGTGTTCTACTAAGTTGTATTTAATATTTTTCTTATTTAGTAGTTCAATTACTTCGTTCATCTTTTCCTCCTATAATTCTAAGATATTATCTATTTCAGATAGAGCTTCTAAAGAAAGTTCTGCAAATTCTTCTAAAGTAATACCTGTATTTTCAATAGAAGCCATATAATCTCTATTAGCACCTTTAGCATATCTTGTTTCTTTAAATCTTTTTAAAATAGAACTAACTTTAACACTTTTTATCTTCTTATCGGGGTATCCTTTAGCAATTGCTACTATAAAACCACTCATAGGATCTGCTGCTAAAAGAGAATATTCAATATCATTACTTGCTTTTTTACCATTTAAAGGATTATGAGCAAGTATTGCATTATAGATAATGTCATTACCAAAGTTTTCTTTCTTTAATATTTCTATTGACTTAGGTCCATGATTAGACATATCTTCTTGCCAGTTAGAACATTCTTCATCTAAATCGTGTAAAAGTCCAGCGATTCCCCATAATTCTACATCACTCGGGGCTAGTTTTGTAGCAAGCTTTCTCATAATAGCTTCTACTGCTAGAGAGTGTGTTATGTAAAAATCATTCTTAACATACTTGTTTAAAATTTCCAAAGCTTTTTCTCTTTCCATTTAAACACCTCACTAATGGTTAAATTTTACCATAAATATATATAAAATGCAAAATAAATGTTTGACATTATATTTATTATAGATATAAAATAGGTATTGAGAAAGGAATATGTAGAAATATGGGATTGATTGTCAAGAATACAACATTTGATGAAGCCCCTGATGAAATTGATGTTGGTAGTGAAGTAGTGATCAAAGATAAAGGAATAGTAGGGGTTGTTGTGATGAAAATAGGATCTATTTATCAAGTTCAAATAGGTAATGCAGTATCTTCCTATACTTATGATGAAATAGAAGTTAAAAAGTAAAGGAGAGTTTGTATGAAGAGTAATGATTTAAAATACAGTGAGTATACTGATATTGAATACTATAATAATGGAGCTAAGGATGCTACTATCCCTGAAGAAGTAAATCCTTATGAGTTTCAATTAAAAGAAAATTCTAAATATATGAATAATGTTGCTTTAGTGACAGAGAAAGGTGAAAAAATAACTTATGAAGAGTTTCACACTAGAGTAGATGAATATGCTAAAGCTTTAAAAGAAAAAGGTGTTAGGGAAGGAGATAGAATTGCAGTTGCTTCTGCTAATACACCATCAGGTTTATATTTAAAAAGAGCCCTTTATAAATTAGGTGCTACTGTTTGTGCTATTAATCCAGTTCAAAAAGATTATTTAAAAGAAGCAGATATTGAGTTAGTTAATCCTAAGATGTTTATAGGTATTAATATGTTTTCTAAAAAGTTTTCTACTATTACTAAAAAATATGGAGTAGATTCTCTGTATTTTTCTCCATTTGATAGTGTAAAGACTTCATTTAAAGAAAATACTTTATTAAACTTATATTTATTATTTTCTAAAAATTTTGTTTTTGATAATAATAAAAAAGTTTCTACTTATTTAAAGAGAACAGAGAATAGCCTTGATAGTATTTCTATAGCTAATTCTATGGATAAATATATTAGTGATATAACATTTACAGGTGGTAGTAGTGGTACACATAAGGGTGTAATGCTAAATGGTAATGGTTTAAGTACTGTTACTAAAGGTGCTAATTATGTATTACCACTTAAGCCTGGAGATAGGTTTTTAGGTAATTTACCAGAATTTATGGCTTTCGGAGCTTTTGCAATGCAATATGCTTTAAACAGAAGCTTAGAAATTCATTTGACTTCTAAAGCAATGCCACAAGATTTTGCAGGTGAGGTTTATAGAACTAGACCTAACGGTGTTTTTGGAGGGCCTATTCAATGGAATGCTTACATTGATTATGTTTTAAAAAATGCTGGTGATGATGTTTATGAAAAATATAGAAATTTAAGCAAAATGGAAGAAAAAGATCAAAAAGAATTTTATAAGATTGTAAGAGATGCTTTAGAAAATTTAGATCCATCTGAAAAAAAACAATTAGATATGAGTTTTCTAAAATCTGGAGTTTCTGGTGGAGAACAATTAACTTCAAAAACAGAAAATTTAACTAATATTATTTTTGATGTACTTGGAGCGAAAGATAGTATTTATAATGGATTAGGTATGACAGAAATGTGGGCTCCTGTATGTGTAAAACGAGGTAACCTAAATACTAATGGTACAATTGGACATATGTTACCGTTTGTAGGGGCTAAAGTTGTTGATCCTGTAACATTTGAAGAAGTAGAAAAAGGTAAGCCAGGTGTTCTATTTGTAACTGGATATGGTATGATGGAAGGATACTATAATAACGAAGAAGAAACTAAGAAAGTTATTAAGACAGATGAAAATGGTACACGTTGGTTAAATTCTGGAGATGTCGCTATAATTGATCCAGTTACTAATGAAAAGCAGTTTATAGATAGGGTAAAAAGAAATTTTGTTTGTGGGGTTGAAAATGTTTATCCACAGCAAATTGAAAATTTACTTAGTTCTATTCCTGAAATTAATGAAAGTATAGTTACTAAAATACCTAGTGATGATTTACAATTTGTATGTAAATATCATATTAGTTTAGCAAATCCTGATATTGATATAAATGAGTTAGAAAATAAAATTAATAATTTAATATTTAGTACTTTGGGAGAAGCTAAACTTCCACATTATATTGAATATCACGAAGCACTTCCCAAAAGTGATAATGGTAAACTTGCTTGGAATGTTTTACAAGCAGCTGACAATGAAAAATATAAAAGTGATACTTTGGAAAAAGAAACAAACACTAACGTTAAAGTGTTAAAATAACTCGATTAATTTCGAGTTTTTTTGCGCTTTTATTTGATTTGTGTTATATTAGTGTTATAAAGATAGGAGTAATTGATATGGGAGCTTATTTTACTATATGTAGTTTTGTTTATATCTTATTATTTATATTTTTCTTTTTTAGTAAAGGTAGTGTTGTAAATACAGAAACTAAAATTTATAAATTTTTAATTATCACTACTGCGATAGGGTTAGTTTTTGATATTTTAGGATATTTTCTATATACAAACGGATTTCCTATTGATAGTTTTTTGTATTTCCTAGTTGTTAAAGTAGAGCTTATATATTTTGTCGCTTGGATTTTTGCTTTTTTATTTTATATTTATGTTATATCTTATAATAAAAAAAGTGGCGAAGAAAAGATACGTTATTTTAGAAAAATATTTCATTATTTGTTAGCTATTTTCTTTTTTATAACTTTAATTGCTTTTGTTTTACCAATTGATTTTATTACTACTGATAATGTTGTTTTTCCTACTGGACCTGCTGTTACTATTGTTTATTTAATTGCAGGAATTTGTATACTTTTATCTATATTTTTTGCTTTAAAAAACAGAAAAAATATTATGACATTTAAATATTCTCCATTGTTTGCAATGATTATTTCTATTGTTTTAATTGTTGTTATACAAAGAATGTTTCCAGATTTATTTTTAATTAATTTTTTCTTGTCAATTATAATTGTTATTTTATATTTTACAATAGAAAATCCAGATTTAAAAATGATTGAAGAGTTAAATATTGCAAGAGTTCAAGCTGAAAAAGCAAATCAAGCAAAAACAGATTTTCTATCCAATATGTCTCATGAAATTAGAACGCCACTTAATGCTATTACTGGTTTTTCAGAAGCTTTAAAGGAAGAGCCTGATTTACCAGAAAGAGCGAAAGAAGATGTTAATGACATTTTAATGGCAAGTGAAAGTTTACTTGAGATTGTTAATGGTGTTTTAGATATATCTAAGATAGAAGCGAATAAGTTGGAGATAATTAATAATAATTATAATCCTTATAAGATGTTTAATGATCTAGCTACTTTGACTAAAGTAAGAATTGGTGAAAAGCCTATTGAACTTATTGTACAGATAGATGAGACTATTCCTAAAGTATTATATGGAGATCATACAAGAGTTAAACAAGTTATTTTAAATATTCTTACTAATGCTGCTAAATATACTAAAGAAGGACATATTGTTTTTAAAGTTAATTCTTTGATTAAAGGTGATATTTGTAGACTTATTGTATCTGTCGAAGATACAGGTATTGGTATTAAACGAGATAATATTGATAAATTATTTAATAAATTTGAGCGACTTGATGAAGATAGAAATACAACTATTGAGGGTACTGGTTTAGGTCTTGCTATTACTAAGAAATTAGTACAACTTATGCATGGAGAATTAGTTGTTCAAAGTATATATGGTAAGGGAAGTAAATTTACTGTATCAATTGATCAAAAAATCGCACCATCTGATGTAAAATTAGATGAAACTTTAGAAGTAAATAGAGAAGAACTTACAAAAGATAAAGATGTTATTGGTAAGAGTGTTTTAGTTGTAGATGATAATAAATTAAATATAAAAGTTGCAACAAGATTATTAGAAGAGTATGGAATAACAGTTGATAGTTGTATGAGTGGATTAGAATGTTTAGAAAAAGTAAAATCTATTAAATATGATCTAATATTTATGGATGATATGATGCCTAAAATGAGTGGTACAGAAACATTTCATAAATTAAAAGAAAATCCTAATTTTAATACACCAGTTGTTGTTTTAACTGCTAATGCTATTGCAGGCATGGAAGAGAAATATTTAAATGAAGGATTTGATAGTTATCTTGCTAAACCTATTGAACGTAAAGCACTTGATAATGTTATAAATAAATATTTGAATAATGAATAGTTTATGCTATACTTTAATTATTAGGAGGGTATTATTATGAGAGATGTAAATTTATTAATTAATAATGGTGTTAATGTTAAAAAAAGTTTGGAATTGTTTGGAGATATGGCTACTTATGATGATACATTGGGCGACTTCCTACAAGATATTAATGAAAAAGAGATGAAAATTAAACAGACAAAAGAAAGTGGTGATATGGCTAATTACGCTATTTTAGTTCATGGCCTTAAAAGTGATGCAAAATACTTTGGTTTTGATACTTTAGCTACACTTGCTTATAACCACGAAATGGCTAGTAAAGAAAATAATATGTACTATGTAACTCTACATTTTGATGAATTGATTAGAGAGCTCGATCGAATTGTTCACTTAGTTAAGCAGTATTTAGGTTTGGAAGAAGTCGGTACTGCTACTGCTTTTGTGGTCCCTAAAAAAGATCGAGCTCTTATTGTAGTTGATGATTCTGCAGTTATTAAAAATTTTGTTAGTAAAATATTTAATAATCAGTTTGAAGTGTTAGTTGCAAATGATGGTAATGAGGCTTTACAAATGATTTCTAATAATAATGGTATTAAGATAGTAGGAATGTTACTTGATCTTAATATGCCTAATTTTAATGGTTTTCAGGTATTAGAATATTTTAGAAATAATAATTTATTTGATATGATTCCTGTTTCTATTATTACAGGTGTAGGTGATGATGAGTTAGTTGCTAAAGCATTTAATTATCCAATAGTAGATGTATTAAGAAAACCTTTTAATGAAAGAGATATTAAAGAAGTAGTAGAAAAAACAGTACAGTATGCTCATTAATTTGAGTATACTTTATTTTTGGAGGCAAGGATGAAAATAATAGAAGTTAAAGATATTAAGGATTTATTTAAAGAACGTAATAGTGAATCTAATAAAGGTGATTTTGGTAAAGTGGGAATATATGGGGGAAGTATAGAGTATTCTGGGGCTTTAAAACTCAGCTTTTTAGCATTAAGTTCTTTAAGAAGTGGATGTGGTATTAGTAGAGTTATAGTTAAAAAAGAAATATTGCCATTACTTGGACCTAATATATCAGAAGAAACATTATGTATATTACCTAGTTTTGATGATAATTTTTATGATAAATTATGGGATTATATTAAAGATTTAGATTCACTTGCTTTTGGAATGGGATTAGGTAATGATAAACATTTAGAGGAAGTATTAGAGTATCTTATAGAAAATTATACTGGTAATTTAATAATAGATGCAGATGGGTTAAACACTTTATCTAGGATGGATTTAAATGTTTTAAATAAGAGAAAATGTAATATATTATTAACTCCTCATTTAAAAGAGTTTTCAAGACTTTGTAATAAAACAATTGATGAGATAAAAAAAGACTCTTTAAACTTGGTTAAAGAGTTTGCTAGTACTTATAGAGTAATTATTCTTTTGAAAGGTCATACTACTATTATATCTAATGGTACTGATATATATTTAGTTAAAACAGGAACTCCTGGTATGGCAACTGCTGGTAGTGGTGATGTATTATCAGGAATACTTGCTGGACTTCTTGCTTATCTTGACTTTAATCTTTTAACTGTTGCAGCAGGTGTTTTACTAAATGGTATTGCAGGATGTCTTGCAGAAGAAGATAATACTGATATATCTATGATAGCAAGTGATACTATTAATAATATAGGAAAAGCTATTAAAGTTATTAGAAATGGTAATTAATTATAGATGAGATATTTACTGTAATTAAAGGTTTGCTAGATTTAATAACTGTTTATAAAAAGAAAACTTTAAAATGTGATTGCTATATATAATATTTTATAATTATCTTTTTATGAAAATTCTTGGAACTCCTTTTCTATCTGTTGTTAGACTATATTTCTTGATAAATTCTTCTAATTCATCTTTAAAATATTTATTGTCTTCATTAGGGTCATATAGTAACTCTAATTTTTTTCTTAGGTCACTATCCGGAAAATTTACATAATCTAAAAAATCACTAAACTTTTCTTTACTTCTTATTTTGAAACTGATTGGATCTAATTTAGTTGTAAGAAATAGAAATTCTATTCCCATCATATAGATATCCATATTATAATTTATTAATCCTTCATTAATATATTTTTTGTCTATAAGGAAATTGCGTTTTTTTGGATGAAAATCGAATTTATGTATTGACGAACGTATATTTTATGTAGTACACTT
>CALVUV010000054.1 GCA_944363685.1 uncultured Bacilli bacterium | reverse complement strand
AGAGTAACAAATCTTGCCGAAAAATACTTAATAGAAAAGTTTAAAGATATTATAGACTTTAAAACTATATTTCATAATTATAACAATAGAATTGATATAGAAGCTAAAATTGTTCATATGATAGATAAAGTACATTCTTCTACTACCTTTATTAAATATCAGAGTGAAAAACCTGTTAATATGAATGACTCTAGAATTATTAAAGATTTAAGAAACAATCCATTTGTTGTAGAAAAAATTAATGAAGGTAAAGATTTAGCAGATACTTTCTTTGAATTTCACCTTATGGCAGTAAATATTACTGATGAAGAATGTGAAAAATATAATATAACAAGAAGTGAAGCTGACACTATTGTTGATGCTATAAAATCTTTCGCAACAGCAATGTATAATCAAAAAGTTAATAATATTCTACTAAACTTTAATAAAGATTTTCCTGAAGAGGCTCTTAAGTATAACAGTAAATACAATGAAGATAAATATCACAAACTAGTACGTGATAACATTCCAAATATTATTAAAGAAAACAATGAAGAACCAATCTATCATACTTTAAATGATGAAGAATATTGGAATGCTCTATTAAGAAAAGATGCCGAAGAACTAGAAGAAGTTAAAGAAACAAAAAGTAAAGATGAAGTATTAAAAGAACTAGGGAATAAACTAGAAATTTTAAGAGCAATGGCCGAATATCTTGGCTTTACATTAGAAGATGTTATAAAACAAGCAGATAAAAAAAGACAAACAAATGGAGGATTTCAAAAGAAATTATTTTTAGAAACAGTAAAAAAAGACTATTAAATTCATAAACAATAGTCCTTTTTTATTATAAACTACTTTTTGTTTAGTTTATAAACATATGGTTCTGGCTTTTTTTCAAAACATCCATCTTTTAAGTAATAATGATCAAATTCTAAATGTACAGAATTTCTCCCATTATATGGATACATAACTATAAATCCAGGCTCTCCTCCTTCTTCACCCTTATGATTCAAAAAACCACCTAGTGTAGGTATATATATGTCATAATCATTAAACTTTGCTATATGAGAATGCCCGTGTATTGTTAAACTATGAGGAATTAGATTCCTGCACTCTATACGATAAGGATGATTTTCATGCTCCAAAGAAATATAAACCCCATCAATTGATATAAATGCCTGAAAATATCCTAAAGGATAAATATTTTTCTTATCTGCAAATTCTTTTAATATATCTATTTCATAATCTAAATATCTATCATCATGATTACCCCCTAATACAGATTGATAAACAAAAGGATCACTTGGATAATCACTTATAATATTATCTACTTGTTCTCTTGCATTTTCATAACTACCACTATTAGAACTTATAAATTCTTTTGCCCCATTCACCTCAATTGTCCCATCTCCTATATCTCCTCCATGAATTAAGTAATGAATCTTATTATATTTACAAAAGTCTAATACATAGTAAAGAAAATCCCATCTATTCATATTCTTTCTATCCAAAGAAGAATAATCATAATGAGTATCAGAGATAAACACAACTGCTTCATCTTTAATTTTAAGCATACAGCCTTTATCTCGATAAATTTCTTTTAAAATTTCTTTTTCTTGCATTTCTAAAGGAGACTTATAATTATAAATACCATATCTCATAAAATCCAAAAGTTGATACTTATATAAATTGTTTTTATCCACAACTTTATTAAAATCTTTTGTATCTAATAATTCTCTAATTATATCTTCTACCATATTTCTAATTCCTTCTTTTTTAATACATTAAAAATTCACATATATAATACTAAAAATTCTCCTAAAATTAAAGTATTTTTATAAGTAAAATATTATAATTTATGAATTAGACTCTGCAGTATATAAATTTTGATATTGCTTACAACTTTTTAACAACTCTTTATGAGTACCACTACCAACTAATTTACCTTTCTCTATTATATGAATAGTATCAGCATCAACAATAGTAGATAATCTATGCGCAACTATGATTACAGTATGATCTTTTACTAAATCATCAATAGTCTTCTTAATATATTCTTGAGACTCATTGTCAAGTGCACTAGTCGCTTCATCAAAAAGGATTATCTTAGTATTTAAAAGAAGTGTTCTAGCAATAGCAAGTCTTTGTTTTTGTCCACCAGATAAGTTAATACCACCTTCTCCAATTACTGTATCATATCCTTTAGGTAAACTCATAATATAATCATCTATATAAGCTCTTTTACAGTACTCTCTCACATCTTCTAAACTAACATCTTCCCTAACTAATCTAAAATTATCAAGTATAGATAAATTAAATAGAAAAGGACTCTGTCTAATAATAGAAATATTCCCTCTTAAAGACTCTTCAGTTAAATCTTTAATATTAATACCATCTATAGTAATAGAACCAATACTTGCATCAAAATATCTAAGTAACAAATTAAATATTGTACTCTTACCATTACCACTACGTCCTACAATAGCAATCTTTTTATTAGGAACAATCTCTAAATTAAGACCATTTAAAGTATAATCTTCATCTTCTTTATATTTAAACTTAACATTATTAAATTTAATAACACCTTTAGTATTCTCTAACTCTTTAGAACCATATACTTCATCTTTATATAAATCATTATTTAATAATTCCCCTATTCTTTTTAAAGAAACAGTTACTTTATTAAAACTAACACCAAAGTCACTAATACTCTCAACTACTTCATCAATTCTCCATATATAAGACTCCATCATTAAGAAAACAGAAAGACTAATAACACCATCTAAATAACACTTACCAGTTGTAAAAAGTATTAAAAACTGAATTAAGAAATAAGCTAAGTTATTAAAGCCATAATACCATCTTTCATATTTTCTTACTTTAGCAGTATGACTATAAAGTTTATCTATAACTTTAGAAATATTACCCTCTATTATTCTAGTAATACCAAGTGACTTAATCTCTCTAATCCCTGTAATATTTTCTGTCGCTACCTTTACATAGGAATCACTTTCTTTTTTAATATTTTCTTGGCTTTTCTTAATTCTAGGAAAAAACTTCATAGAAATAAATCCCATAATAACAGCAAGTAACATAATTTCTACAAATAAGACAAGAGATATTCTAATTGCAATAACAATTACAATAATAACAACGACTGCTTTACAAATAAGTCTAACCATCTTAGATAACAATTCCATCACTCTATCAGGATCAGTATATAAACGATTAATAAACTCTCCAACCCCTATCTCTTCAAAAGCAATAGCAGGTAACTTATCTATCTTTTTATATAGGTCTTTACTTACATTTTTTGTAAACTTAATCTCAAAATATGTATATAAAGCATCTCTTGGTATCTGTAAAAAAGTGTAGAAGATAATGTAAATCCCTTCATAAATTGCAAGATAAAAGACAAATGAATTTATGTCTTTAAGAGTTAAAGCCTCAACAGCAACACCCCAAAAATATACAGATATTAAAGCAGGTAAATAAGATAGTGCAACTAAGATAATATAAAGAACAAGCTTTAATTTATCATCTTTAATATAATCCCAAAATATTTTAAAATGTTTTAACTTTTTCATATAAACACACCTCCAACAAAAAAACTACTGTAAAGTAGTTTTCAAAATATCATATAAAAAGTAATAAATGTATGAGAAATCTTTTAAACTACTACTGTAAAAATATATAATAAAGTTTTCTATTTACATTAGTAACTAAAAGTCTCATCCTAATCACTCTTCCTTTCAAGTGACATAATAATATCATACAGATACATACTTGTCAAACAACATCACTTGTAAATTTGAAAGAAAGACTTAATAGAGTTATAATATACGTGAGGTGATAATTTTGATTATATGTCCAAATTGTAAAACTGAAAATGAAGATGATGCTAAATTCTGTAAAAACTGTGGTTATTATTTCCTAGAAGAACAAAATAACAATCAAAATAAAAGTAATAACAAAGATAAGAAAAAGAAAAATAAAGTTAAAAACAAGACAAAAACAAAAAATAAAACAAAAGTAAAAAAGGAAAGAGCAAAAGCTCCTAAAAACAAACAATCTAATGACAAACAAAAATCTAGTATCTTTACTAAAATACTTTTACTATTCTTTATTCTTCTATCTATAGGACTATTAGTAATAGCAAGTATCCTAGGATATCACTACTATGAAGAAAATAATATAGAAGTTCCTAATGTTATAGGATATTCTTATGAAGAAGCGACAGTAATACTTGATACTGCAAACTTAAGTTATGAAATGAAAGAAGTTGAAACTACAAATGAAGATGAAGTTGGTATTGTTATAAAGCAAAGTAAGAAAGGGGGATCTAAAACCCACGAAAATGCTATTATTACTCTAACAGTAGGAGTTCTAGATAATCATGTTACTGTACCAGATGTCATTGATATAAGTCTTGAAGAAGCTACAAGTATTTTAAATGCGAATAATATATCTTATAGAATAGAATATGAAGAAACAACTAATGAAGAAAACAATACAGTTATAAAACAAAGTATAAGAGCTGGTAAAAAAATAGAAAACACAGAGATTATAACTATTACAGTTGCAAGAAATATAAAAAATAATAATGACAATACAACAGATAATAATGAACAACAAGAAGAAAATAATAATGAATCTTCATCAAACGAAGAGGTTACAAATGAAAACTAACCTAATAATCGCCGGTTTCTCTGGTATAGGTAAAACCTACTTAGGAAATAAATATAAAAATGTTATAGACTTAGACCCTGCTCCCTATGCTTATACAGATATAGGCTTAGAACATTTAAATATGGAAGAAAGAAAAGGTTTAAAGAGATCACCTAATAAAGATTTCCCAAATAACTATATAAAAGCTATCAAAGATGCCCAAAGCGAATATGATATAATATCAGTATGGGATAGAATAGATATAATAAAAGAATATCTAAAAAATAATATTAATTTTATAATATGTTATCCAGAAGAAAATAGCTTAAAAGAATATAAAAAAAGATTTCTAAAAAGAGGTAACAATAAAGATTACCCTGACAAAAAAATAAACGAGTATTATGAAAAAGTAAAATATTTTAATACTTTACCAAACAAAAAAATAATCTTAAAAAAAATAACATATACTTAAAAGAAAAAAATCTACAAAGTAGATTTTTTTAATACATTGATACTTCTACAACATTGAAAGTAGCACTTTGCATCGCTTCTAAATCTTCACTACTAACATAAGTAAATATGTCAAAATCTTGACTTTGATTAGCACCTAAACTATTAGCATTAATATAATCAGTTGTAATTCTACTACCACTTGTATCTACCGCTTCAATTTGAATACTAAATGATTTAGTCTCGCTAGTTTTGTTAGTAACTGTAACCGTTAATTTAGAATCAACCAATCCATACTCATCTAAATTACCTTCAAAAGTACCAATACTAACATCGACATCTCTGCCAAGTATTTCTTCAGTATTATTACCAGCTGCATTATCCAAATCATTAGAAACTTCATCTAAAGATTCAGCCCAACTACTTTGCAAAGATAAAGTTATAACAACTGACAAAACTCCTAAAATTAAACCTGCTATAGCCTTACCTTTACTTGCTTTCTTAACCAAAGAAATAATCGCAAATATTACACCAAGTATTCCTAAAAAGAAAGATGCATTATTAAGTATTGGAATAAAAGATAAGCAAATACCGATAATACCTAATATTAAAGCAACAGTTGCAAAACCACTTCTTTTCTGCTTTTCCATAATTCATTTACTCCTTTCCACTACTATTATATAATAAAATAACCTTGCAGTAAATAGTTCGTGTGAATATTTTGCAGTAAATAATATCATACCTATATTAGGAGGTATGTATGAAAATAAAATTTAATAACTTAAAAGATTTACTTATATTTAATATAAAATATTACCGCTATGTAAATAACTATTCTCAAGAAAAACTAGCAGAGCTATCTAAACTAAGTCCAAGATATATAACAGATGTCGAAAGAGGTCTACATTGTCCTACTATTCCCAAATTAGAAGCTATTGCCAACTCTCTTAACATAGAACCATACATTTTATTTATGAATATTGATAGAGATAAAACTATAATAGATAAAATGAATAACAAAAGACAATACAACCAAAAATAGAACCTTTAAGGTTCTATTTTTACAATGTATGATCAATTTCATTAACTCTATTTATATTAACTTCAGTCTCCTTATTAAAACATCCATAATCTTTTGCTTTCAAAACAACATCTTCATTAATTGAATCATTAGGTCCAATATTATTATAACCACAAATATCTTTTCCCAAACTACTAACGGAGTCCCCTGGTTGTGTCACATATATAGCAGAAGGAGCATAAGCACCATCTTCATTTGTTTTAAGGAACTCAGTCATCCTAGCTAAACCATTTTCTATAGAAATATAATCAATCTCTAAATCATAAGGTTGAGCAATCATAACATGAGGAACCATCTTACCTGCAGTAGCATTTTCAATATTAGAAGGAACTAATTTAGAATTTTCATCGTGAACTCCAGGTTGAATACTACTAACTTCCTTACCATAACCACTAGCAATAGCCATTGTAAAATTATTACTTATAGAACTACCATTTTTATCAGTAATAATCTTGACATCCTCACTACCCCAATTTTGAACAGCTATATAATAATAAGCATCACTATTATCAACATCACTTACACTATCTAAATATTGACAATCTATACCATCAGCATTTAACTTATTAACCGCATCCCTCAACTGGTCATCATCAACACCATCATTAACTAATGCAACAGTAGGTATTTCATCACTACTAACATCAATGGAACCACCTGGCTCAATAGTTGAAGCTACAGTAGATTTATTATCTGTATTAGTAACAACAGAATCATCTTTACTAAAAGAATTATAAACACTACAACCAACAATACCTAAAGCCACAACCCCTGTTGTAACTCCAACTACAAATCTTCTTCTTTTTTCCTCTCTTCTAATCTTTGCTCTTTTCTTACTAAAATTAACAACATTCTTATCAACATTAACTTTTCCCATAATCCTACCTACTTTCTTTTAGTATTAGAAGCAATTACATTAAGTAAACTAATTACTTCTCCTAAACCATAAACTAAACTACAAAATACAAAACTAGAAAGCCAAAATAACAACGTTAACGTTAAATTATATTCTGTTTTTGTACAAGTAGCAAACAAATTACTTGTCTCACTACAAGCTGGAAATAAATTACCTAAAATAACACCTACAATAAATAAGAAAATAAATAAGCAAACAGCAAGCTGCTGATAAAAATTATAATTTCGTTTCTTCTGAACTTCATTACTTATTTTTTTTAATTTAGGTAACTCTTTTCTTGTTTCATCTATTTCATCAAACAAATCCCTCATTACTTATCCTCCTTATCTACATCATCTTTCTTAATCTTACGAGTTTTTCTTACCTTTTTAACATCTTCACTTTTTTCTTCTTTAACAGTATCCTTATTATCTTTTACTTTCTCTTCAACTTCACTATCTAACTCTTTATGATCAATATACTCTTTATAAAGATATATATATCTAACAAATAAAAGTTTATAAATCGCTTCTAATAAATAAACAACTACATTTTCAAAACTACTAGCACTTATTAAAGAAACAATCAATGAAACACCAATTATTCCCATCAACAAATAATAATATTGATCATTTTTAATTTCTGCTAAAGGGCTATTAGAAAGTTTTAAATCTCTACCTACAACAGTATTAGTAAAGAATGAATATCCAAAATAAAGTGTAACTAAAACATTAAAAGATAAATTCAAAATAGAATCAAACCCAAAAGATTGAAAAATAGTAAATAAACTAGCAAAAGTAGTAAGTAAATAAAAAACAAACATAACTACATTAAGATAATCAAAATATCTCTTACCAAACTTAACTTTTATTAAAATAAAATAAAACAAACTGACTAAATAAATACTATTATGATTAATAATAGACCTAAATATATCACTAGCACCTAAATGACTTTGTATAGCAAAAGACTGTGACAAAATTATTAAAACAACTAATAAGCCCGTAATAATAAAAGTAATCATATTAGGACTATCAAAAAAATCTTTCTCTTGTCTATTCATATTATCCCTCCTTAACTTACTCGGTATTGTGAAAGGTTATATACTTTCCAATACCCCTTTCCCTTATTTTACAAGGATAAATAGTATATTTTACTAAT